>NZ_JAFCSZ010000016.1:0-86813 GCF_049895765.1 Caulobacter sp. DWR1-3-2b1 | reverse complement strand
GTATCGCTCGACGGACCGCCTCAGTCGTGCGGGCGCTTCCGTGCAGTATCTGGCCCATAGTGCTTCCTTCCACTCGGCGGAAAAGATTGCACCATCAAAGCCCGGGACCAAACACCTAGACCGGAGAGACCGATGCCCTTCATCTGCGAACCCGGCAAGACCCGTCCGGATGTAATCCCCGGCGCCCTGCACACCCTGCCGGCCACGCCCGAGACCGTGCATTGGGGCTATTTCGACCCGGCGACTGCTCCGACCCTGCGGATCAAGAGCGGCGACCTGGTCTCGGCCGAGGCCATCACCCACCATGCCGGCGACGCGCCCGAACTGATGATGGACGAGGCGGTCACCCGCATCTTCCGGGAGATCCCCGAGGAAGACCGCAATCCCGGCGTCCACATCATGACCGGGCCGATCTATGTCGAAGACGCCAAGCCGGGCGACGTGCTGGAGGTGCGCTATTTGCGCATGACGCCGCGCAACAACTACGGCTCCAACCTCGCCGCCAACTGGAGCTACCTCTACAAGGAGTTCGGCGAGAAAGATCGGGTCACCATCTACGAGTTGAACCCCAACGCCAACACCGCCAGCGCGCTCTACGTCTATGATTTTCCAGGCAAATACCTGATCCTGGGCACGATCACCAACTGCCCGGAATGTGACCGCCAGTCGGCCTTGACGGGCATCCGCATTCCGGCTCGTCCTAACCTGGGCACCGCCGGCGTGGCCCCTGCCATCAACGGCCGGACGAGCACCATCGCCCGGCGCCCATGGTGGCAATATCGACAACTGGCGGATCGGAGCGGGGGCGACAATGTACTATCCCGTCCAGGTCGAAGGCGGGCTGTTCTCGATCGGCGATCCCCATGTCAGCCAGGGCGATGGCGAGCTTTCGGGCACCGCCATCGAGTCCTCGTTGAACGTTTTGATGCAGATCGTGCTGCGCAAGGATGTCGAGACGCCCGGCCCGTTGCTGGAGACCCCCAAGTGGTGGATCGTCCATGGCTTCAACGAGGACCTCAATGTCGCCATGCGGGACGCTTCCCTCAACATGCTGACCCCGCTGAGCGACCATGTCGGCCTGACGAAGAACGACGCCTATTCGCTGATGAGCGTGGCCGCCGACTTTGGCGTCACCCAGGTGGTCGACGGCAAGCAGGGCGGCCATGTGCGTATCCCGCGCGACATCTTCCCCAAGAAGACCGGCTAGCTTCATCGTGAAGGCCTGGTCGTTCAGCACCGACAGTCATCCCCGCGCCGAGCGCGCGGATGCGTGGCGTGACGCCATGAGCCGGCTGGGGTTGCCGATCGAAGGCCTGCCGGACGCCGAGCCAGCCAGCGCATCGGTGGTCTGCCTGACCTCGCCGCTGGGTATCGAATTCGCTCTGGTCGAGGCCGGCGCTCAAGCCATTTCGGGACGCCTCACCGGTCAGCCCGCGGCGATCTGGCTGGCCGTGCTGCTTGGCGGCGAGGCGCAGCTGGTCACCGAGTACCTGGTCGAGGCGCTGTCGCCCGGTGACATCGCCTATGGCCCGACCGGCGAGGCCGCCTCCCTGCGGCTGGAGACCCGCTGCCGCCTGATGTTCGTGCGCGCGCCCCGGGTGGCGCTCGATCATCGCCTGATCGCCCCGGTCAATATCAGGGTCGATTGGCTGGACGGCGCCAAGGGCGGGGCCCACATCCTGTCGGCCCTTCTGCGCGCCACGGCCGACAATCTGGAGGACCTGACGGTCGATCAGCTGCGGCCGGTCGAGCTGTCCTTGACCGAGTTCCTGGCCATTTGCCTGGTCGAGCGGGGCGCGGCCAGCGGTGAGCTGGGTGGGGCGTCCAGCGCCCATTTGCAGCGCCTTTGCCAGACGACTGAGACCCTGCTCCCGGATCCTGGCCTCTCGCTGCGGCGCGTCGCCGACGAGGGGGGTCTCTTCACGCCACGCCCAGAAGTTGTTCGCCTCGGTGGACGAGACCTTCAGCCACTACCTGCGCACCCGGCGGCTGGAGCGCTGCCGCACGGACCTGGCCAGTCCGCAGCACGCCAGGCTGTCGATCTCCGAGATCTGCTTCCGCTGGCGCTTCAACGGCTCGGCGCATTTAAGTCGCGCCTTTCGCGACCAATACGGCATGCGACCCCGCCGGTTCCGTCTGGCCGGCGATGACCGCGGCGCCCGGTAGGTCTGGTCGTCGAAGGTTGATCGGCGAATGCCGAAGGTGGTGCGGGCGGCCGGAATCGAACCGGCATAGCCTTTCGGCTGACGGATTTTCTTACCACTTCGGCTTTCGCCGCCGCCCCAAAGGTCGTTCGTGGTCTGGACTATCCCTTCACCCTGCTCCGGCGAGCCGGAGGTTAGGTGCTGCCCGTCTAGTCTCTACACCTTCCCTCGGAGAGGGCTTGGCTCGGGATCGCCATCTGACAGGGTTCCCCGAATTTGAGCAGTTCTACGTCCCGGATTTCCCCGGGCGCACTCAATCGTCTGGTTCAAGTCCGTTGCGTCTACCAATTCCGCCACGCCCGCCTAAACCGAGCCGAGCTATAATCGGCTGGTTGTGGAACGTCGAGAGCGCGCAGGGCTGGCCGAGGATCGAAAGCCGGGCGGCGAATGGCGGCACAGGCCGGGCACGGACGTGCTAGCCTGGCGGCGACCAGGATCAAAACCCGCAAATTGCCATGCCGCAGAGTGTCCGGCCCGTCCTGTCCCGGAGACCGCCGTGCGCCACATATCTATCCTCAGCCTCCTGCTCGTCGCGGGTTGCGCTGCGTCCGGTCCGCCCAGCCAACGGCCGGCAGCCGTCGCGGCGCCGGCCGTTTCGGCCGATCCGGTGGCTCGCGGACGGGTGCTGGTCCAGGCGCGCTGCGCGGCCTGCCACGCCGTCGAGGCCGCCGGCGATAGTCCCGTGGCGACGGCGCCGCCGTTCCGCGTTCTGAGTCAGCGGTATCCCGTCGCCAATCTGCAGGAAGCTTTCGCCGAAGGCATTTCGACGGGCCATCCCAAGATGCCCCAGATCGTTCTGGAGTCAGGACAGGTGCGGGATCTGATCGTCTATCTGGAAAGCATCCAGACCCGACCCCGTAAGAGCTGATCCGGGCTCGACGGCCCGCGATCCCATGCTAGCGTTACCGCTCTGATTCAGGACGGGGACGGAATATGCGGGTTGGGATCAAGGCTCTGGCGGTCGTGGCGGCGTTTTGTGCGGCGGGCTCGGCCCAGGCTGCGCAGGTCGAGGCGGTCAGCGCGGCGCGGCTGCTCGACGTAGCCTCGGGCAAGTATGTCGACAATCCGATGGTGATCGTCACGGATGGCCGCATCACCGCCGTGGGCAAGAAGGGCGAGGTCGCCGTGCCGGCCGGCGCCAGGCTGATCGACCTGCCGGGCGCGACCCTGTTGCCGGGCCTGATCGACATGCACGTCCATATCGACAGCCTGGCCGAGGTGGGCGGCTATAACGGCCTGCAATATAGCGACGCCTTCTGGAGCGTGGTGCAGACGGCCAACGCCAAGGCCACGGTCGAGGCCGGTTTCACCACCATCCGCAATCTCGGCGCCGACCGCTTCAACGATGTGGGCCTGCGCGAGGCGATCGCCGGCGGTTATGTGCCGGGGCCTCGTATCGTCACGGCTGGCTATGCGATCGGCGCCACGGGCGGCCATTGTGACTCGACCTATTTCCCGCCCTCGATGGCCCAAAAGAGCCCCTATTTGGCCGACGGTCCTGAGCAAGGGCGCCAGAAAGTGCGCGAGGTGCGCAAGTACGGCGCCCAGGTGATCAAGATCTGCGCGACCGGCGGCGTCTTCTCGCGCAACACCGAGCCGGGCCAGCAGCAGCTGTCTTTGGCCGAGATGACCGCTATCGTCGAAGAGGCCCACATGTGGGGCCTGAAGGTTGCCGCCCACGCTCACGGCGCGGCGGGCATCAAGGACGCCATCCGCGCGGGCGTCGACACCATCGAGCATGTCAGCCTGGTCGACGACGAGGGCATCAAGCTGGCCGTCCAGAAGGGCGCGTGGTTCTCGATGGACATCTACAACACCGACTACACCCAGGCCGAAGGCAAGAAGAACGGTGTCCTGGAAGACAACCTGCGCAAGGATCGCGAGATCGGCGACGTGCAGCGCGAGAACTTCCGCAAGGCCGTCAAGGCGGGCGTGAAGATGGTGCTGGGCACCGACGCCGGCATCTATCCGCACGGACAGAACGCCAAGCAGTTCGCCGTGATGGTCCGCTACGGCTCGACGCCGCTGCAGGCGATCCAGTCCGCCACCGTCAACGCGGCTCAGGCCCTCGGTCAGGAGAAGGACGTCGGTCAGATCGCGGTCGGTCGCTATGGCGATATCATCGCGGTCAGCGGCGATCCCCTGGCCGATGTGACGACACTGGAAAAGCCGGTCTTCGTGATGAAGGGCGGGGCCGTGGTTCGCCAGCCCTGACACACCCGCTGACACTCCCTCTGGGAAATTGGCCTCAGGATCGCTAGTTACGGACCAAGGCTCCACGACGGGGTCGCCAGCCCGGGATGCCTGACGCCGTGATCGCCTTCGAGGCCGTTTCCAAGACCTATGCTCGAGGTGGCCAAGCCGCCTTGAGCGAGGTGTCACTGTCGGCGCCGGCCGGCGAGGTGTTCGGCGTGATCGGCGCGTCAGGCGCTGGCAAGTCGACCCTGATCCGGCTGATCAACGGCCTGGAAAAGCCGACCGGCGGGCGTGTCATCGTGGATGGCGACGACGTCGCGGCGCTGGGTGTCGAGGGCCTGCGCGCCCTTCGCCGCCGGGTGGGGATGATCTTCCAGCACTTCAACCTGCTGTCGTCCAAGACTGTGGCCGAAAATGTCGCCTTTCCGCTGAGGCTGGCCGGCCGGGCACCGGCCGAGGTCAGGACCCGCACGGCCGAGCTATTGGAACGCGTCGGGCTTTCCGATCACGCGACCAAATATCCGGCCCAGTTGTCGGGCGGCCAAAAGCAGCGCGTCGGCATCGCCCGGGCCCTGGCGACCGGCCCCAAGATCCTGCTGTGCGACGAGGCGACCAGCGCCCTGGATCCCGAAACCACCGAGCAGATTCTCGACCTGGTCTCCAACCTCAATCGCGAGCTGGGCCTGACCATCGTGCTGATCACTCACGAGATGGACGTAGTCCGCCGCGTCTGCGACCGGGTCGCGGTGCTGGAGGCCGGTCGCGTGGTCGAGACCGGCCCGGTCGAGGACGTCTTCCTGCATCCGGCCAGCGCCACCGCCCGCCGCTTCGTGCGCGAGGCTGACGGCGAACCGGCCGCCGGCGCCGTGCTGGCCGGCCGCGTGGTGCGGCTGACCTTCAAGGGCGAGGCGACCTACAAGCCGGTGCTGGGCGAGGTGGCCCGCGCCACGGGGGTCGACTATTCGATCCTGGGCGGTCGCATCCATCGCCTGCGCGAAACACCCTATGGCCAGCTGACCCTGGTCCTGACCGGCGGCGATGTCGACGCTGCGATTGCCCGGTTCCAGGCCGAGGGCGTGCGGGTCGATCCCGTGCTGGCCGGGGAGGCAAGCCAATGAATGTCTCGAACATCGATTGGTCCGAGATCGGCCAGGCCACCCTCGACACTCTGACCATGCTTGGCGGCTCGATGGTTCTCACCATAGCCCTTGGTTTGCCGCTGGGCGTGATCCTGTTCCTGACTGGCAAGGGCCAGATGCTGGAGAACCGCGTCGCCAATGGCCTGCTGTCCCTGCTGGTCAACATCCTGCGCTCAGTGCCGTTTGTCATTTTGCTGGTCGTGATGATCCCGCTGACCGTAGCCCTGGTCGGCACCTCGCTGGGCGTGCAGGGCGCGATCCCGCCGCTGGTCGCCGGTGCTGCTCCGTTCTTCGCCCGGCTGGTCGAGACAGCCCTGCGCGAGGTCGACAAGGGGGTGATCGAGGCCAGTTTCGCCATGGGCGCCAGGCGTCGGCAGGTGGTGCTGGGCGCGCTGCTGCCTGAGGCCATGCCAGGGATCATCGCCGCCGCGACCGTGACGGCCATCGCTTTGGTGTCCTACACCGCCATGGCCGGCGTGGTCGGGGCAGGGGGGCTGGGCGATCTGGCGATCCGCTTTGGCTATCAGCGCTTCCAGACCGACGTGATGGTGGTCACCGTCGTGCTGCTGCTGATCCTGGTGCAGGCGCTCCAGATGATCGGCGACACGGTGGTGCGCCGGGTCTCTCATCGCTAGAAGGCACCATGACCGACGAAACGCTGATCTTTATCGCTCCGCCTCCCGAACACTGGGACGCGGACTTCGCTCAGGCCTTGATCGGCAAGACCCTGATGCTGGGCCTGACCTTCCTGGACGACGATGGCGAGTTGCTTGAGCGCCAGCAGTTCTTCGGCGCGGTCATCGAGGCCAACGACCTGACGGGCATCGTGCTGGATCTGCTGGGCGAGCAGGACGGCGACATCTACACCCTGCCGCCACAGACCTCGGCGATCACCGCCGCGCTGCCGGGCGTGACCACACTGGCGGGCGAGGCGCCGGACTTCGTCGTCAACTGGACGATCCACGGCGCACCCGACGAGCCGGCCAACGACGAAGACTAGGCCTGGTCGAACGGAAACGGCAGCCGGCCGGCCTTGAACAGGATGTCGGGGTTTTCGTCATAGTCGCCCAGCTCGACATCCGCCGAGGCGGCGAAGGCGACCACGCCCTCACGGAGGGGCGCGAGGCGTTCGGCCTTGCGGCGGGCCTCGGCGGCGTCCTTGCAGCCGATCTGCTGCTCGGCCTTCAAGCCCTTGCCGCGGCCGGCGATATAGGCTTGCACGATGTAGACGGTTTCCTTGGCCATACGCTCTCAGGCCGCCTGTTCGGCAGGCGGGTCAAGCGATCCCTCTAGCCCGATCAGGAAATCTGATTTCGCCAAGGCGTGGAAACCGGGCAAAACCCTACTCGGTTTATCGTCTTATGGAGCCATTCATGGTCGCCCGCCGCGCTTTCGTCGCCCTCAGCCTGGCCGCTCTGGCCCTGTCCGCCTGCGGGCAGAAGCCCGCCGCGAGCGCCAGCGACACACTGACCGTCGCGGCCACAGCCATTCCGCACGCCGAGGTGCTGGAGTTTATCAAGCCCAAGCTCGCCGAGCAGGGCCTGAAGATCGAGATCAAGGTCTTCAACGACTACGTCCAGCCCAACACCCAGGTGAGCGAGAAGCGTATCGACGTCAGCTACTTCGAAACGCTGCCCTATCTGGAGACCTATAACCGCGACAAGGGCGCCAATCTGATCGCGATCAAGGGCGTGCACATCGAGCCGATCGGGGCCTATTCGGCCAGGTACAAGTCGATCGCCGACCTGCCCCAGGGCGCGACGGTGGCAATCCCCAACGATGCCAGCACCGAGGGGCGCGCCTTGCTGCTGCTGTCGCGCAATAACGTCATCACCCTGAAGGACCCGACCAATCCGTTGGCGAGCCTGAAGGACATCGCCGCCAATCCCAAGGGCTTGAAGTTCAAGGGACTGGAGGGCGCGACTTTGCCGCGCGTGCTGAATCAGGTGGACCTGGCGATCATCAACACCAACTACGCTCTCGACGCCAAGCTGAACCCCAGCAAGGACGCCCTGCTGATCGAGGACAGCAAGAGCCCCTATGTGAACTATCTGGTCGGTCGTCCGGACAACAAGGACGACCCCCGGGTGGCCAAGCTGGCGGCGGCCCTGACCACGCCGGAAGTGGCGGCCTTCATGGCCCGGAAGTACGAGGGCGCGGTGGTGCCGGCGTTCTAGCGGGCTCTAGCCCTTTCTGACATTTCACCTTACCTATCAGAGCTCAACTTTGACGGAGCTCGCCGTGTCATCCCCACCAGCCCAAGTCACCCTGTCGCGGATGCTGGTGCTCGACGTCTGCTCCTCGTCGGGCCTGGAGGACTGGTCGCCAGTTCTGCAGAAGGCCAAGGTCTATGAGCGGATCCTGCTGGACCTGATCCTGGGCGAACTGGCGCCGGGCGCGCGGCTGGACGAGCAGTCCCTGGCGGCGCGTTACGAGGCGGGACTGGCCGGAGTTCGCGACGCCCTGGGTCGTCTGGCCCTTGAGGGTCTGGTCATCCGCCGCGCCCGTTCGGGCACTCTGGTCGCGCCGCTGGATCTGGTGGAGCTGCGCCAGGGCTACGAGGCCCGAGCCCTGATCGAGCCGCACTGCGCGGGTCTCGCCGCCCGGCACGCGTCCAAGGCCGAAGCCCAGGCGATCTTCGACGCCTTCGAGGGTGGGGATGAGGCCGCGCGCAATCGCGACCTGCCGCTGCTGGTGGCCATGGACCAGCGCTTTCACGCCGCCGTGGCGCGCGCCGGCCAGAACCTCTCCCTGGCCCGCATCCTCATTCCGCTGCAGCACAAGGCCGCGCGGTTCTGGGTGTTCTCGTTCAACGGCGCGACCGAGGCCGAACTGCTGGCCGATATCGAACAGCATCGCGACGTGGCCCGGGTGATCGCCAGCGGCGATGTCGAAGGCGCCCGGACGGCGATGATGCGGGTGCTGAACGTCACGCCCGAGGCCGTGCAGCGCCCGGCCGTCCAAGGCTGAAGTTCTCAGGCCAGGGCCGATCTCAATATGGTGAGGCTTCCGCGCCACAGTTCATTCAAAATATCAACTGAAATGTCAGAAGACATTTTGACGAACGCTGCGTCATCCCCAAATGGTGGGGTGTCGCCGCTCGGCTCCTCCCTGTTCCAGGCGACGTCGGGGTCTGCTCGTGATGTCTCTTCGCCACCTTCTTCTGTCCGCCGGTGCGCTTGCGCTGATGTCGGCCGCCGCCCGCGCCGAGATCCAGGTCGTAGACCAGGTCGACGCCGTGCTGGTCGTGGCGCGGGATAGGGCGGGGCTGATCGAGAAACTGCCATCCGACACTGTGTTCGGCATCAACAAGCCGCTGATCGAGACGCCGCGCTCGGCCAGCCTGGTCAGCGACCTGACGCTCGAGCGCTTCGGCATCGAGACCCTGGACGGCGTCACCGCCGTCTCCCCCGGGACCCATACCGCAAGCTTCTATGGCGTGCCCGGCGCCCTGAACATTCGCGGCACCCTGGCCGAGAACTATTTCCGCGGCTTCAAGCGGATCGAGAACCGCGGCACCTATTCGACGCCCATCGGCGGGGCGGCCCGGATCGAGATCCTGCGCGGCCCGCCCACCCCGGTCTATGGCGCGGGCAAGGTCGGCGGGCTGGTGAACTTCATCCCTAAATCGGCCCGCGACGAGGGCCGGTTCCTGGCCGAGCCGGAAGGGCAAGTGAGAGCCACCTTCGGCAGCTACAACAAGAAGCTGGTCACCGGCCAGTTCGGCGCGCCGGTCAGCCTGGGCGCGGCCGAGGGCGGGGTCTATGTCTATGGCGAGGTCGAGGATAGCCACAGCTACTACCGGGGCATCTATCCGCGCCGCCAGCTGATCGAACTGTCGGCCGATTTCGACCTCGGCAATGGCTGGAGCACGGCCTTCGGCGGCATGGGCTTCCATTCCGACGGCGACGTCCAGACGCCCGGCTGGAACCGCTTGACCCAGGACCTGATTGACAATCGCACCTATATCACCGGGCGCGACACCAGCCTTTCAGACGCCGACGGCAATGGCCGGCTTACACCCAACGAGGTGGGCTTCTACCCCTATGCCAGCGCGCTCTACATTCCGTATTACGGCTTCCCCAGCAGCGACTCGGCCCACACGCTCGACACCGGCGTCGGAACGGCCAAGCTGAACCGCCGCACGGTCTATATCAGCCCAGCCGACTTCTCGAAGACGACCACGGGCACGCTCTATTTCGACCTGGCCAAGGACCTGGGCGGCGACCGGACGCTGAAGCTGCAGCTGTTCCACGACCGTCAGGACAACGAGCGCTTCGTCTCCTACGGCTATCCGTCGGCCGTGGACGCCAAGGTTTCCGAGGCGCGCGCCACCCTGGCCCTGCCGACGACCATCGGCGCGGTCAGCGCCCGGACCCTGGTCGGCGCCTCGCATCGTCGGTTCGAGGGCCGTCGCCGCGAGAGCTATAATAGCGGCCTGATCGCCCTGGACCGCCGCGACATCGCCTTTGGCTTCACTGCCACCGACACCATCGACAGCCCGTTCACCGACGAGCCGGGCGGGATCGGCCTGCGCTGGGAAAACGACAATCGCTCCGACTGGAACCAGTCGGGCGTCTTCTTCACCTCCGACATCGAGGCGGGGCGCTGGAACCTGATCGTCGGCGGCCGCTACGACCACTATGGGGTCGAGAGCCAGGACACCGGCTTCCTCAGCTACACGGTTCCCGGCAAGCAGGCCGATGACCGCAACAAGGCGACCTGGAATGCCAGCCTGACCTACAAGACTCCGTCCGGCCTGATGCCCTACATCTCCTACGCCAAGGCCTCGGCGCTGGAGATGAGCCAGGCCGGCGATGTCGCGCCGTCGCTGGTGGCCGACGGCTCGTGGCTATCCAATTCGGATCTGGCCGAGACCGGCGTGAAGTTCCAGCTGCTGAACGGTACGCTGGTCGGCTCGCTGGCCGCCTATCGCCAGAACCGCACCCAGTTGACCAATACCTCGCCGCCAACCGTGCAGGGCACGCGCGCCAAGGGCGTCGAGCTGGAAGTCCGCTGGCTGGCCTCGGAGCAGCTGAGCTTCACCTTCGCGGGCAACAGCCAGCGCACGACGATCAAGGGGCCGGACGCTTCGTTTCAGTATATCCCGGCCTATACGGCTGGCGTGGCGGGACCGAACGCCTATGGCGGCTCCTATGTGGTGTGGAGCTTCGCAGGTCTTCCCGGGCGCGGCGGGGACTATGCCTATACCCTGATCCCCCGGTCGGTGGTCAGCCTGTATGGCGCCTATACCAGCAAGGACCATGACTGGGGCCAGGCCGGCGCGACCATCGGCGTCAGCCATGTGAGTCAAACAGCGGGCACAGTGCAAAATGCCGTCCGCTACCCCGCCTATTCGGTGGTCAACGGCTCGGCCTATGTGGCGCGCGGGCCTTACACGGCCGAGCTCAATGTCGATAATCTGTTCGACAAGTTCTATTTCACCCCTGACGCCGACACCTATGCCAATCTGGGCGCGCTGCCCGGCAAGGGCCGCGAATTGCGCGTGACCCTCAAGCGGACGTTCTGACCTTGGCAGCAACAGACCTGCGTCGCATCTCGCTGCTGGCTGGCTTCAGCCTGCTGCTGTTTCTGATCACCGCCTCGACCTATGGGTCGCTGGGGGTGGTGCTGCCGGCGATGATCGGCGAGCTGGGCTGGAGCTTCGAAAAGGCGTTTCTGGGCTTTTCGGTGCTGGGCGTCTTCACGGGCGCCTCCTCGTGGCTGCCGGCCATCCTGATCCGCAGGATCGGCGTGCGCGGGACCTTGCTGCTGGGTTCGGCGGTGCTGGGCGCGGGTCTGCTGGGCTTCGCGGGTTCCGAGAGCATAGTGCGCTACTATGTCGGCGCGGCCCTGTGCGGGATCGGCTTCCAGATGGCGGCCCTGATCCCCGGCACGCATGTTCTGTCGGCGCTCTATCGCAAGCGGGCCCTGCCGTTCGGGATCTATTTCACCTCCGGCTCGCTAGGCGGCGTGGCCGGTCCGTGGATGGCTCTGGCGATCATGGGCGGCGCCGACAACGACTGGCGAACGTACTGGCTGGTCCAGGCCGTGCTGGCCTGCGTGGTCGGCGTGATCTGCGCTGCCATGGTCGGTGGCTCCAGGTGGTTGGCGGAGGCCGCTCAGGAGGTCGATGTCGCGGTCGAGCAGGAGGCCCGCAAGGCCCCGGACGACGCCCGGGTCTATCGCACTTCCCACGAATGGACTGTGAAGGCGGCGCTGCGCACCCCGCAGTTCTATATGCTGGTCGCGGCCTATTTCACCCACCTGCTGACGGGCGTAACGGTGGCCAGCGTCTCCGTCAGTCATATCGGTGAGATCGGCGTCGCCGCCGGCATGGCCGCTGCTGCTGCTGCTGCCGTCGGGGCCAAGATGCTGAGCCTGGAATCGCTGATGCAGACCCTGGCCCGGCTGGGCGGCGGGTTCATTGGCGACCGGATCGACCCCAAGTGGCTGCTGGTCGGGGCCCAGGCCATGCTGGTGGCCGGCCTGCTGGCCCTCGCCTCGGCGACCACCGTGCCGCTGATGCTGCTCTACGCCGTGGGCACAGGCGTCGGCTTTGGCCTGACGGTGCTGGCCGTGACGGTGTTGCTGCTCAACTATTATGGTCGGCGCAGCAATCTGGAGCTCTTTTCCCTGACCTGCCTGGTGGGCGCGGTGTCGGCTGCAGGACCTTTCATCGCCGGGGCCATGCGCGACCGGCTGGGCAGTTTCTCGCCGACCTTCCAGTTGTTCGCGGCGACGATCGCGGTGGTTTTCGTCGCCGCGCTGTTCATGAAGCCGCCGATTCCGCCGGCCGACATGATCGACGTCCCCGATTGAGCTGAAGATCGGCGGTTCGGCGAACCGTTCGCGTGCTACGAAAAGCCATGCGTTCGCCATCTCCCAGCCGCAAGGAATTCGGCGTCTTCCTGCCCGATCCGTGTCGGCGTTTCACATGACCTGCGCCCCGCTGGAGCCAGAATGGATCGCGGCGGGCCGCACGGCCCTGCTGATCATCGACATGCAGGTCGACTTCGCCGCGCCCGAGGGCGTGATCGGCTGCATGGGTGTCGATCTTTCAAGCGTGGTCTCTGCCTTGGCCGCGGCCGAGCGTCTGGCCAAAGCAGCGCGGGCGGCGGCGGTTCCGGTGATCTTCGTGGGCCTGTTCACTTCGCCCGACACCGACTCGTCAATGTGGCGCGAGCGGATGGCGCGGCGGGGCGGCGATCCCGATGTCGAGAGCGACCTGTGCCGAGCCGGTCAGGCGGGTTCGGATTTCTATGGCCCCAAGCCCGCCTTGGGCGAGTTGGTCGTCGAGAAGACCCGCTACAGCGCCTTTGTCGGAACGGGCCTCGGCGAGACGCTGCGGGGGCGGGGGATAGACACCCTGGTCCTGTGCGGATTGACCACCGAGTGCTGCGTCGACTGCACGGCGCGCGACGCCTTTCATCAGGACTTCCATGTCTTCGTGCCGGCCGATGCGTGCGCGGCCTACGAGACCGAGGTGCATGAGGCGGCCCTGAAGGCCATGGGCCTGAACTTTGCCATTCTGATCGATGCAGAGGCGGTGATCGCCAGTTGGACCGCCAGACCCTAGGCCAAGAAAAAGCCGCCCCGGTTGCCCGGAGCGGCTCTGTCCATCTTCAGTGACGTTGAACGTTCTTAGAAAGCGGCCTTCAGGCTGACGACGACGCGGTCGCCGTAGTTCGGGCCATAGCCGTGTTCGCTGGTATCCGAGTAGCGCAGGTCAGCGGTCAGGTTGTCGCTGATCGCGTAACCGAGGCCGACGTTCCAGGTCGTATAGTCGCCGGCATACTTGATTTCCTGTTGGCCCAGAGCGCCGCTCAGGGTCAGCTTGTCCATCAGCGGCACGGCGGCGTTGACTTCATAATAGAAGGCCTTGCCCGTATCGAACGGGAACTCCGGCGAGTAGAACAGCGCGACGCCAACGGTCGCCGGGCCGACCGCGCGCGAAGCAGCGGCCTTCAGTTCGACGTAGCCGTACTGGCCGGGCGTGGCGCCCTTGTCGTCGACATAGCCGTAGTAAACGATGCCGAAGTCCAGGGCTGTGTCGCCCACGGTCGGCTTCACGCCGGCATAGATGTCGATTTCTGCCGACGGGTCATCGGTGCCGAAGTCGACGTTCGAGGCCCAAACGCCGGCATAGCCGATGCCGTAGGTCGCATCGATGCCACCGAAAATTTGCGGGTCTTCGCTGGTGTTGCTCACACCGCGGAAAACGTAGTCGCTGGCGATGCCAACGTTGTAGGAAAGCTTCAGGGTGTCCTGGGCCATTGCGGCGCCGCTCAGAGCAACCGTGGCGGCGGCCGAAGCCAGCGCGATCTTAAAGATGTTCATTGTGGTCTATCCCCTTCTTTGTGTCGCCTCCCGGAGGGTCGCCCCGAGTTCGACGGCGCCTGCAAGCGCACTGTGTCGACGACCGATTAGTCGCTGACTGCCTTGTAGTTGCAATCTGAGTGGGTAAAGCGCCAGCATGAACGGCGTTATCTGACTAAAGTTTGGGCGGAGTGTGACGGATTTGCTTCAGAATGGGCGACCAAAGCCACAGTGCAGGGTTAATGCTTGATTAACCTTTACCCGTGTTTCCGGCGCATCGCCCATGTCTTCAGCGCATCGACAGACTCGCGCCGCCCAGATGCAGGCCGGCGTCCACCAGCAGGGTCTCGCCCGTGACGTGACGCGACGCTGGCGAGGCGAGGAACACGGCGGCGCCGGCCACATCCTCGGCCGTCGAGGCGACCTTCAGCGGCGTCGCGGCCGCCGCGCCGGCCCGCAGGCGATCCACCCGATCAGCGTCCATCGCCTTGCCAAACCAGGGGGTGTCGATGAATCCGGGGCAGATGGCGTTGACGCGGATGCTGGGCGCCAAGGCCCTGGCCAGGGACAGCGTCATGGTGGTCATCGCGCCCTTCGAGGCAGCATATGGCACCGAAGAGCCGTTGCCGACCACGCCCGCGATGGATGATGTATTGACCACGGCGCCGGGCTGTGGCCCGGCCTCCAGCAGCGAGCGCGCGGCGCGGACCATCTGGAAGGCGCCGACCACATTGACGCTGTAGAGCCGCAGGAAGTCTTCAGCGTCGACAGCATCGAGATCGGCGTGGTTGGGCGCGAACTTGGTCATGCCGGCATTGTTGAACAGCGCATCGATTCGGCCGGTCAGGGCGGCGGCCTCGACGATCTTGCGGCAGTCGGCGTCATGGGAGACGTCGCCCTGGGCCAGCACCGCCTTGGAGCCCTCGGCCTGGATCAGGCGGGCGGTTTCCTCGGCGTCCTGCGCATTACTGGCGAAGTTGACGACGATCAGGCCGGCGCCGCGCCGGGCGGTTTCCACCGCTATGGCCCGGCCAAGGCCCGTGGAGGCGCCAGTGACCACCACTGTGAAACCTTCGAAATCCCGTCCCATCATGGCCTTGCTCCTGCTCTCGAACACGTGTTTGAAGTTTGTAGCGACAGGAGCCCGGCTTGTCTCTGGCGCTGGACGGGCCTAAATCCCGCCGATGACAGACCTCAACGTCACCCAGCTCGGCCGCATGGTCGACGCGCCCGACAGCCCCGAAGCGGCTGTTCTGGAGCGCGTGCCCAATCCGCAGTCCGACGTGCTCTATCTGGCACGCTTCGTGGCCCCGGAATTCACATCGCTGTGCCCGGTCACTGGCCAGCCCGACTTCGCCCACCTCGTGATTGACTACGCACCAGGCGAATGGCTGATCGAGAGCAAGTCGCTGAAGCTCTATTTGACCAGCTTCCGCAACCACGGTTCGTTCCACGAAGACTGTACCGTCAAGGTGGCTCGCAAAATCGTTGAGATCGCCGACCCGCGCTGGCTGCGCATCGGCGGATACTGGTACCCGCGTGGCGGCATCCCCATCGACGTGTTCTGGCAGACCGGTCCCGCGCCAGAAGGCCTCTGGGTGCCAGATCAGGGCGTCGCGCCGTATCGCGGGCGGGGCTGACCTAAGCCTTCGAGAGCCGGCGGCGGTTGGCGCGGACCTTTTTTCGCAGGTGACTGATCGACCGAGCCGCAACCGCCGGACCGTTGATCCCCAACTGGCCGGTCATGGCCAGCATCGGCAGGGTCATGGCCGCCGTCATTTTCTCGCTGATCATAAGATCGATCTCGGTGTGGGCGGCGGCTCCACCTTCAGCGATCTTCATGGTGCGCAAACCGATCACGGTCGAAGCCTCCAGGCTCATGGCCCAGGCGTCCCAGACCATGCCGGTCCAGGGCTCGTTGCGTCGCGCCATTTTCGTCTCCGTCCGCTGCCTTTCAGGAGAACGCGCGGCAAGCGGCTTTGGCGCTAGCCGGGCGTCCATTCGCTGGTGATCGCCGCCACGTCCGGACGAACCCGCTCCTGCGGCTGCTCGCTCGACGCGCCGAGATAGATGAAGCCAGCGACCTGCTCGCCGACCGTCAGACCCAGGATCTCGAGAGCGCGGGGATCGTAGGAATACCAGTCCGTGATCCAGTTGGCGCCCCAGCCCATCGCCGAGGCGGCCAGCAGCATCTGCATGCACACCGCCGAACCGCTCTGGCGCTGCTCCCACTCAGGGATCTCGCCCGGGACATAGCGGGAGATCACCGCCACGGCGACCGGAGGACGGGTCAGCTTGCGCAGGGCGGCGTTGGCCTTCACCGGGTTCACCTGATCGGCCGCGAGGGCTGTGATCTTCTGAGCGAAGACGTCCTTGACCGGGCCGCGCAGGATCACGAACCGCCAGGGCGAAAGCTTTCCGTGATCGGGCACGCGGGCTGCCAGCCGTAGCAGGTCGGCCAACTGGCCATCGTCTGGGCCTGGTGCTGTCAGGGTCATGGCGGAGGCGGACCGGCGCCGCGCCAGAAAGCTCAGTACCTCGGGCGAAGTCTCGATCGGCAGCATCTCGCCAAACGCCGGCGCGGGGGGAACGGAACCGGTCAAGACGATCTCCACGAAGCATTGTATGCCGCACACCTATGGCCGCATGCCGGCCGCCACAAGTCGCGAGCTCCCATGTCCGACAAACCCTCTTGGTTGAAGCCGCACGGAAAGCCTTGGGGCGTCAGCAGCAGCAAGCTGGTCTACGACAATCCCTGGATCAGCCTGACGGAGTATCAGGCCATCGCACCAACGGGGCGGCCGGCGCTTTACGGCAAGGTCGGTTTCAAGAACCAGGCGATCGGCGTGGTGCCCCTGCACGAGGACGGCACGGTGACGCTGGTCGGCCAAAACCGCTTCTCGCTGGCCAATTACAGCTGGGAGCTGCCGGAAGGCGGCGCCCCTCTGGGCGAGGACCCGCTGAACGGAGCCAAGCGCGAGCTGGCCGAGGAGGTCGGGCTACAGGCCGCCGACTGGCGTCCGATCCTGCGGATGGAGATGTCGAATTCAGTCACTGACGAGATCTGTCAAGGCTTTCTGGCCATGGATCTGTCGCCCACGCAGACCGCCCCTGATGAGACCGAAGACCTGGCTGTCGCCCGTGTGCCGTTCCCCGAGGCGCTGGACGCGGCGGTGGCCGGACACATGCCCGACTCGTTGACGGTGGCGTTACTGCTTCGGGTGCACCATATGGCGATGAAGGGAGAGCTTCCGAGCGATCTCGCCCGTCTCGTGCTACAATAGGCGCGAGCGGGCGAAGGCAGAGCCTTTCCCAACAGGACTAGTGCGTCTTCAAAAAAGATGCTCTATTACCGGCAGGCATGAGGGAGAGCCCCGGTGGCCAAGCATCTGGAAGTCGTTACCGAGCAATCGACGCCCCCCGTCTGGGCGGCGCTGCGCAATCAGGCCGAACACGCCGCCAAGGCCGAGCCGGCCCTGGCCTCGCTGCTAAATGCAGTGATCCTCAGCCATGACAATATCGCTGACGCCCTGACCTTCCAGTTGGCCCGCAAGCTGGGCGACCAGGAAATGCGGGCGATGACGGCGCGCGAGTTCGCGGCAGAGGCCTTCGCCTCAGATCCAGCCCTGATCGCCGCCGCCGAAGCCGATCTGATGGCCGTCTACGAGCGCGACCCTGCCTGCAAGGGCTACGTCCAGCCATTCCTGTTCTTCAAGGGCTTCCTGGCCCTGCAAACCCATCGCGTGTCGCATTGGCTGTGGAGCGAAGGCCGAGAGACCTTGGCCTTCTATCTGCAGAGCCGGTCTAGTGAGGTCTTTCAGGTCGATATCAATCCCGCCGCCCGCATCGGCCAGGGCGTGTTCATCGACCACGGCACTGGCATCGTCATCGGTGAGACGGCGGTGGTCGGCGATGACGTATCGATGCTTCACGGGGTGACCCTGGGCGGCACCGGCGCGGATCGCGGCGACCGTCACCCCAAGATCGGCCGGGGCGTACTGCTGGGCGCCGGCGCCAAGGTGTTGGGCAACATAACCGTCGGCGACTACGCCAAGATCGCCTCGGGCTCGGTGGTGCTAAAGCCCGTGCCCCCGCATTGCACGGCCGCCGGTGTTCCTGCCCGCATCGTCAATTGTCCGACCTGCGAAGAGCCGGCCAAGTCGATGGACCAGACCCTGTCCGAGGCTGTGTACGACTACGTGATCTGAATGCGGCCCGGCGTCCTGAAAGGTCTGATCCTCGCGGTTTTGCTGGCTGCGAGCTTCGCCGCGCCTGCCTGGGCCGGAGGGCCGCGGTCGTACGGCTACACGGTGGTAAAGGCCTATCCGCACGATCCGGGGGCGTTCACCCAGGGCCTGCTGTGGCGCGACGGTTTTCTGTATGAGAGCACGGGCCTGCACGGCCGCTCGTCTGTCCGAAAGGTGGCGTTGGAAACCGGCGTGCCCGAACAGGAGCGCCTGATCGACAGCCGCTATTTCGGCGAGGGCGTCGTCGATTGGAAGGGCCGGCTGATCGCCCTGACCTGGCGGGACCAGGTGGGCTTCATCTTTGATCTGGCCACCTTCGAGAAGGTCGGCGAGTTCTCCTATCCGGGCGAAGGCTGGGCCCTGACGCGCGACGAAACGCGGATCATCATGAGCGATGGCACAGCGTTCCTGCGCTTTCTCGATCCCGAGACCCTGAAAGAAACCGGTCGCGTGCAGGTTACCGACAACGGCAAGCCTGTGGATAACTTGAACGAGCTGGAA
The DNA here is from genome assembly GCF_049895765.1 of Caulobacter sp. DWR1-3-2b1. Taxonomy (NCBI): domain Bacteria; kingdom Pseudomonadati; phylum Pseudomonadota; class Alphaproteobacteria; order Caulobacterales; family Caulobacteraceae; genus Caulobacter; species Caulobacter sp. DWR1-3-2b1. The sequence continues at coordinate 68,207 of NZ_JAFCSZ010000016.1, read as the reverse complement.
TGGGTGAAGGGCGAGGTGCTGGCCAATATCTGGCAGACCGACCGCATCGCCCGCATCGATCCCAAAACCGGCCACGTGACGGGCTGGATCGATCTGTCGGGTTTGCTTGGCTCGGTCGACCGAGCGAGCGGTCAGGTCGATGTGCTCAACGGTATCGCCTATGACGGCGCCACGGATCGGCTGTTCGTTACCGGAAAGCTTTGGCCCAAGCTGTTCGAGATCAAGCTGACGCCGCAGCCCTGATCGCCGCCCTTGAAGGAGAAGGATCGCGCGGGCGGATGGCCATTGGTCGAGATCCCATAGGCCACGGCGCTCCAGATCACGATCAGAGCCAGGACTTGTGCGGGGGTGATGCGGTCAGGAGCAGGCATGCTCACCTTATCGCGCGGTTGAATCCGTCGGGATAACGACTTATCCGTCGGGCTTCTGTGAGGTTTCGTCACATGGCTCGTCGCGCCCTGCCGTCGATCAACGCCTTGCGCGCCTTCGAGGCCTTCGCGCGGCATGGCCGGATGACCCTGGCCGCAGATGAGCTGTGCGTCACCCATGGCGCGATCAGCCGGCAGATCCGGCAGTTGGAGGAGCAACTCGGGGTCGCCCTGACCGAGGGGCCGCGCTCACGGCTACGAATGACGCCGGAGGGCCTGAAGCTGGCTCAAGCCCTGTCGCCAGCCTTCGACCAGATCGAGGCGGCGGTGCCGCGTCCACCGCAGGTGGGTCCGCGACCTCTGGTCGTGTCGTGCCTGCCGACCTTCGCGATGAAATGGCTGATCCCGCGCCTGCCGCGCTTCCAGGCAGCCCATCCGGAGGTTCCTGTGCGGGTCGCGGAGTCCAATGGCGCGTTCGACTATCGCGCCGATGGGATCGACCTTGCCATCCGCATGCGGGCCCTGGGCGCGATCTATCCGCAGGATTCCAACGTCACCCCTTTTATGGAGCATTTCCATGGCCCGGTGATGTCGCCTGAAGTCGCGGCTAGTGTGAAGCCGACGCTGGAGGCGATCTGCGCCTTGCCGCGGCTGCATACCCGGACCTTCCCGGAAAGCTGGTCCGACTGGGCGCGCAAGATCCCGGTCGAACTGCCGGAACCGGCCAGCCACCAAGAGTTCGACCACTACTTCTACATGATCGAAGCCGCCGTTGCGGGTCTGGGCGTGGCCATGTGCCCGTGGGCCTTCGTGCAGCGCGACCTGATCAGCGGACGGCTCACGGCGCCGCTGGGTTTTGTGGTTGGTGAGGCCAGTATTGTAGCCCTGACGCCGCTGGCCGACGCTACCGAGCACGCCCTGCTGTTCCGCGACTGGCTGGTCGCCGAAGGGCGTTCGACACCGACTCCGCCGGAAGCAGCTTGCGACTCCGCCGTAGGGCGCTAGTTTCGGCTCGACGGGCGCCACGGCGCTCAATCAGAAAAACAGGAGCTCCCCGTGGACGCTACATCCATCGAAAAGATCGAAAAGCACCTGAAGCGCACCTTCGGCAACCCGCTCATCGTCGTGAAGGCCCGACCGAAGCAGAAGGACTCCGCCGAGGTTGAAGTGGCCGGCGAATTCATCGGCGTCGTCTTTCAGGACGAAGACGAGGACGGCTCGTTCATGTTCGAAATGGCGATCTTGGCCGAAGACCTGGACTAAACCCTTCCGCCGCGCGGCCGCTTCTAGGCGGCCGCCGGCGTCGACGCCGCCACCACGGTGCGGCGGATCATCAGCGAGGCGAAGCCGGCGATGATGAAGGCCTGCATGTACTCGCCCTGGCTGGCGCGGATGACGCCGGCGCCGATGGCGGCGGTGGCCGCGCCCAGCGGGTGGCCGGCGGCGATCCAGTCAAACACGATGGGGCCGTCACGCTCGCCAAAGGCCTCGGTGGTCAGCCGCACGGTCGGCGGCACCGTGGCGATCCAGTCCAGTCCATAGAACACAGCGAACGCCGACAGGCTGACGATCGAGAAGTCCGAGAAGGGCAGGTAGATCAGCGAGAGCCCGCGCAACACGTAGTAGACGAAGAGCAGCTTGCGCGAGTCGTAGCGGTCGGGACGTCAGCCCGAGGGGGTGGTGCCGACCAGGTCGAACAGTCCCATCACCGCCAGGAGGCCGGCGGCGCGCACTTCTGGCATGCCCCGGTCGCCGCAGAAGGCGATCATGTGCACGCCGATCAGGCCGTGGGTGGTCAGACCGCAGAAGAAGAACCCAAGGAACAGCAGCCAGAAGGTGCGGGTCTTGGCGGCTCGACCCAGCGCGCTGAAAGCGTAGGTCAGGGCGTTGCCAGCCGAGCCCGGGGCGGGTGGCTGGTAGTCGTCGGGCGCGCCATAGGCTTGTGGCCGATATCGGCGGGGCGCTCGGGCACCAGCAGCCAGACGACAGGCGCCAGGACGGCGCAGACGGCGGCGACCGTGAGCACCACGCCCTTCCAGCTGTAGTGCTCGGCAATCAGGGCCATTCCCGGCAGGAAGATCAGCGATCCGGTGGCGGTGCTGGCGGTCAGCAGGCCCAGCATCAGGCTGCGGCGCGCCACGAACCAGCGGTTCACGATTGTCGCGCCCAGGACCATCGCCACTGCGCCGCTGCTGAATCCGGCAAGCACGCCCCAGGTGGCCATGTATTGCCAGGGCGCGGTCATCAGCGACGACAGGCCGGTCGAGACCGCCATCAGCAGCAGGGACAGGGTCACCGTCCGCCGCACGCCGAACGACGTCATCAGCGCGGCCGCGAACGGTCCGGTCAGGCCGTAAAGGAAGATGCCGACCGCCGCCGCAGCCGAGATCGAGGCCCGGTCCCAGCCGAAGGCTTTCTCCAGCGGCAGGATCAAGACACCGGGCGCGGCCCGCAGGCCGGCGGCGGCCATCAGGGCCAGGAAGATCGCGCCGGCCACCACGAAGGCGTAGTTCTGGGCGAAGGGACGAGCGGGTCTGATCATGAGGTAGTCGATCGGTACGGGGCTTGTTTCGCCTGATACGTACCGGTAAGTGACATCGTCGAGCGCCATGACGAAAAGCGACGAAAAAACCTCTGCTGTAGACCAGCCCTACAGCCCTACAGTGCGCGCGGCCGAGCGCATCTTCGAGACCGCGCGCGAGCTCTTCTATCGCGAGGGTATCCGCGCCGTGGGCGTGGACGAGATCGTCAATCGGGCGGGCGTCACCAAGCCCAGCCTGTATCGCAGCTTCAAATCCAAGGACGACCTGGTCGCCGCCGTGCTGCGCGACGTCGAGGTCGGGTTCTGGGGCCGGTTCGATGCGGCCGATGCTCTGCACCCGGATGACCCCCAAGGTGCAGATCACCGCCTATTTCGAGGGGCTGTCGGCGCGGTCGGGCGGCGCCGATTATCGCGGCTACGCGCTCAGCAACGCGGCGGTAGAATATCCAGATCGCGACAATCCCGGCCGCCAAGTCTCGCACGAGCACAAGACGCTGTTGCGAGCCCGGTTGCGCGCCAAGGCCGCAGAGATGGGCGCGTCCGACCCCGCCACCCTGGGCGACGCCCTGATGCTGCTGATCGAGGGCGTCTTCACCTCCAGCCAGATGTTCGACGGCGACGACAAGCCAGCTCGGGCCGTGGTCGGGGCAGTGAAGGCGCTGATCGCGGCCTATTGCCCGGATTGAGGTTTATATGAGCGAGCACCTTCTTGACCGACCCGTGTGGTCCGCGCTGACCGGACATCAATCCCATCTGGCGCTCTGCAAGGGCGGCGCCTTGCGTATGGACCCGGCCTTCGGCCTGTTCGCGGCTGTGCGGGGAGAGGCTGTGGATAACTTGGCCCTGGGCGATCTGGTGCGAGAGCATGGCGTGACGGGGCTGGTCGAGCTTGCGCCCGTTCCGACGCCGCCGGGGACCGAGCGTGTTTCGGCGGCCGTGTGCTGGCAGATGGTCGCCGAGACCCTTCCGCCGGCACGGGCTGTCGCCTTCGCTATCGAGGCCCTGACCGACGCCGATGCGCCGGCAATGCTCGCCTTGGCGACGCTCACCAAGCCTGGTCCCTTCTTCTCCCGAACCCACGAGCTGGGATCGTTCGTCGGCGTGAAGATCGACGACCGTCTCGCCGCCATGGCGGGCGAGCGCCTGAGGCCCGAGGGTTTCACCGAAGTCAGCGGCGTTTGCACCCACCCCGACCACCGCGGCGAGGGCTATGCCGCTGGCCTGATGGCCCATGTCGCCAGGCGGATCGCCGATCGGGGCGAGGCGCCGTTCCTGCACAGCTACGCCGACAATGTCGGGGCCAATCGGCTCTATGAGTCGCTGGGCTTCAGGCTGCGGCGGGAAATGATCTTCACGGTGCTGAAGCCCGTTCAGTAGGCCAACCGGCCGCGCATTTCCGAAAATGGAATCATGACGTGCTGCTGGTAGGACGGCCGCGCCTGCAGCCGCCGATACCAGGCCTCGACGTGAGGAATATCAGGCCGGTCGATGTCGAGTTCGAAGTAGCGATAGAGGCACGTACCGGTTGGAATGTCCGCGGGGCTCGGGGCCTGACCACCCAGGAAGGGGCGGTCCGCAAGAACCTTGTCGAGCAGGTGAAAGTGTTGGGCGCAGGCCGCCATCGCGTCGTGGATCGCGGGCCAGTCCCGCTGATCGTCGGGCGTCCGGTAGAACCCCCAGAACACGCCGGTCAGAAAGTGCGTTGCAGGGCGGTCTGAGACCAGTCCATCCAGCCATCGGCCTCGGCGCGGGCGGCGGGATTTTCCGGCCACCAGTCAGCACCGCCATGGCGAGCTGCCAGGTAACGCAGGATGGCATGGGATTCCCAGACGACCGCCTCCGCGTCCTCGACGACCGGCACGCGGCCATGCGGGTTCAGGTTCAGAAACGCCGGATCGTCGAGACCGCCGAAATCGCCGCCGGCTTGGACATGCTGGTGGTCGAGGCCAAGCTCGCGCACCAGCCACATCACCTTCTGCACGTTAAACAAGGGGCGCCGCCCCCAGATTCGCATGCCGGCGTCGTCTCCTAGGCCTGCTCCGTCCTCGCCGCCGCCTTGCGCGCCCAGCTGTAGAGGCTGAACACCACGATGGCCGCGGCGATCAGGGCCAGGATCATGCCGACATGCTCGGACGGCGCGAAGGGTACGGCCAGTGGCGTCGGCTTGTTGGTCCCGACGATCAGGCCGGCCAAGGCCACGTTGAACAGGCTCTCCCCGACGATGAAGCCGGACGCCACCAGCACGCCCATCCGTTTGGCCGGCGCGGCCGTGCGATCCTTGCTGACGATCCGCTCGTAGAACCATCCGATGACGGCGCCGACCACCACCGGTGCGGTTACCGCGCTGGGCAGATAGATGGCCAGACCTACGCCCAGAGGCGGCAAGCTGAAGCGTTGGGCGCTGAAGCGGCGCACCAGGATGTCGACCAGCACCAGGCCAAGGCCGATGGCTGCGCCGATGCCCAGCAGGTTCCAGGGCAGGACGCCGCCCATCACGCCCTTGGCCAGGGTCGAGATCAAGGTGGCCTGCGGGGCGCCGAGGTTCTCGGCCCCGACGACGGTGCTGAGATTGGGCGCGCCGGTGAAGCCGTTGGAGCGGTTGAGCAGTTCCAGCATCACCGGAATGACCAGCGAGCCGGCCAGCACGCCGATCACCAGGGCGACCTGCTGCTTCCAAGGGGTGGCGTCGACCAGCTGACCGGTCTTCAGGTCCTGCAGGTTGTCGTTGGCGACCACGGCCACGGCCAGGACTATGGCGGTGACGAACAGGGCGAAGGCAACCAGGGCGGTGGTCACGTCCGGCCCGATCGTCGTGCGACCGATCGCGCCGACCATCAGCGAGGCGCCCAGTACGGTGAGGATGGCGATGCCGGAGACGGGGCTATTGGACGATCCGATCAGGCCGGCCATGTAGCCGCAGACGGCGGCGGCCAGCAGGCCGGCAAATACCAGAAAGGCGACAGCGGCGACGATCAGGGGCGTGGCGATGGCCGACAGGGGCCCGCCGCTCAGGAAGTGAGCCATCACCCAGCCGGCCGGGGCCAGCAAGGCGGTGGCGACGATGCCGACGATCAGGATCGGGATGTCCTGCTCGACCCGGGGGATCACCGCGCCATCCACGCGGCGGGTCTTGCCGGCTTCGAGGGCCGAGACCAGGCCTTGCCAGATCGGCACGATCAGCTTGCCCAGCGTCCAGATGGCGGCGGCGCCGATGACGCCGGCCCCCAGGAAGCGGACCTTCGTGCTCCATACCGTCAGGGCGTGATCGGCGGCGCTGGCGCTTGGCATCGGGAAGACCTGCGTCATGATCGGCACCAGTACGGCCCAGGCGATGGCCAGGCCGGTGAACATGGCGATGCCGACGGTGATGCCCATCAGGTGGCCGGCGCCCATCAGGGCCAGCGAGCTGGACGCGCCCAAGCCGGTCGCGCCGGCTCCGGCCTTGAAGTAGCCCGCCACTTCTCCGGCAAAGATCTTGGCGGCGGCGAGGGCGGCGAACAGGGCCGAGGCCAGGGTGCCGGCGGCCACGGCGATCAGGCCGGCCTTGCCCTCGGCGGCGCCTTCACGCGAGCCGGTGCCCACCTTCAGGACCTCGGCGGCGGCGACACCTTCGGGATAGGGCAGGTTGGAATTGGTCACCAGGGCCCGGCGCAGGGGGATGGTGTACATGACGCCTAGGATGCCCCCGACCGCGCAGGCCATGAAGGTGGTGAAGAACGGCACATGCGCCCACCAGCCGATCATCAGCAGGCCAGGCAGCACGAAGATCACCGAGGCCAGGGTGCCCGCCGCCGAGGCGATGGTTTGGACGATGTTGTTTTCCTGGATGGTCGAGGTCTTGAAGGCCCGCAGCAGCGCCATCGAGATCACCGCCGCCGGGATCGAGGTCGCGAAGGTCAGGCCCACCTTCAGGCCCAGATAGACCTGGGCCGCCGTGAAGACCAGGGTGATGGCGATCCCCAGCAGGACGCCCCGGATGGTAAATTCCGAACGTGGAACGGCGGCGGCGTCGGCCATGAAGTGGTCCTGAAACAGTAAAGGCGGCCGGACCTTGCACGTCCGACCGCCCCAAACTCAAGCCTTGTTCCGCATTCCGCGCGTTTGCTGACCGTCTAGGACCGGGGCGCGGTGCATACCTCATAGACGCGCCTGGCGAGTCTTTCGTCCTGATCCCCGGCGGCCAGCAGATAGGCGTCCTTGCACCGGTTGGAATTGATCAGCGCGGCGGCTTTCACCGCGCGTTTCCATTGCGCCCTGGTGGCGCGCGCGCCTGCTACGGCGGTCAACTGTTGGCCCCACATGTGAAGCGGGCTCATTGGGCCCGCGTTGGGCTGTGGCACGACAAATTGCTCCGCGAGGGCAGGCGAGGCGGCGGCGAGTAAAGCGACGGCGATTATGGTGGTTCTGACAAGCGACATGAGGGTCCCCTCAGGTTCAAGACCATCCGATGGGCCGCCGCTCGACGCCGAGTGCGAAGGGCGCGGCCTCAACCTTTGGAAGACTGAACCCTTCAGAGCTTCCACGCAAGCTTCTTGCCATGAGGCAGGGGCGGTAACGTAAAAAGGGCGGGTCCGGTTAGGCCGGACCCGCCCCTACAGCTGTCGCCGTTCCTCACAGAACGCTCAGCATCTCCGCGACTAGCGGGTGGCGGACGATGTCGCGGTCGGCCAGTCGGACCACGCCGATGTTCTCAAGCGCGTCGAACTTGGCGGCCACGTCGGCCAGGCCCGAGATGCCGGGCAGCAGGTCTGACTGGTTGGGGTCGCCGGTAACCACCATCGTCGAGTTCCAGCCCAGGCGCGTCAGCAGCATTTTCAGCTGCATGTAGGTGCAGTTCTGCGCTTCGTCGATGACCACGAAGGCGTTGTTCAGCGTGCGCCCGCGCATGAAGCCGACCGGGGCGATCTCGATGGCCCCCTCGGCCATCAGCGCGCGCATGCGCCGGGTCGAGAGGCGGTCGGTCAGTGCGTCGTAGAGGGGGCGCAGATAGGGAGCCAGCTTCTCTTCCATGTCACCGGGCAGATAGCCCAGCGACTCGCCGGCCTCGACTGCGGGACGCGATAGCACGATGCGCGCCACGGTTCCGGCTTCCAGGGCTTCGACGGCCTTGGCGATGGCGATGTAGGTCTTGCCGGTGCCTGCCGGACCCAGGGCCATCACCAGGTTCTTCTTGTCGATGGCTTCCATCAACTCGGCTTGGCCCGGCGATTTGGGTTTTATGGTTTTGAGGTAACTTTGATCTCGCTCCGGGCCTTTCGCCGCGCCGTCCGGCCCAAGCGGCGACCAACTGTTGCCACGCTCCCGAATATCGACCGGCAGGCGACGCACCTTGGCGTCGTCACCATAGTGGCCGGTCTCGGTCGCGCCTTCGCGCGCCATACGCTTCAGGGCTCGCTTGGTCATGGAAGCCTCCATTCAGGCATGAAAAAAGGACGAAGCCGTATGGCGTCGTCCTTGGGGCAGCGGGGAGGAGATGAGACGAAGACGCGTGCGCGACGAGGCGGCTCGGCGCTGGACCGAGAAGGCGGTGGTTCCGAGGAACGCCTGAACGCCAAGAGCGACACCCTGATCTCCGTCGTCAGGAGCCGGAACCGAACATCGGCCCCGGTGGGAATCGATGGGATTTCTCCCCTCGAATCGCCCGACTAAGATGATGCTAACGTGGTTTCGCAGAAGTTAATCAAGCAACGATTTCAAGAAAACGGGGTGTACGGATGACTGTCTATTCCTTGGGCGCCGTCAGCCCGACCCTTCCCGCACCAGGCGAATACTGGATCGCGCCGACCGCATCGGTGATGGGCAATGTAATACTCAAGACAAACGCCAGTATCTGGTGGGGCGCGATTGTTCGGGGTGACAACGATCCCATCACGATCGGCGAGAATACCAATGTGCAAGACGGATCAGTACTTCATACCGACCATGGCGCGCCGCTGACCATCGGGGCCAATGTGACTATCGGTCACATGGTTATGTTGCATGGATGCACCATCGGCGACGGCTCGCTGATCGGAATCGGGGCCATTGTGCTCAATGGCGCGAAGATCGGCAGGAACTGTCTGATCGGCGCGGGCGCCCTGATTACCGAGGGCAAGGAGATCCCGGACAACTCGATGGTCATGGGCGCCCCGGGCAAGGTGGTGCGCGAGATCGGCGAGCAGCACGCCCTGATCCTGCAGGCCTCGGCCCTGCACTACGTCGAGAACTGGAAGCGCTACGACCGCGACCTCGTCGCCGCCTGAGCCCGCTGGCGGGAGCGCCGCTTCCTATCGGGGGGGATCAGAAGCGGCGCTCCCGATCCTGCACGGATCTGTCACGCGCAGGGCTGGCGTCGACGCGGGCGTTAAGATTGCCGCGGCGGAGGCCGGGGGGCGAACTTGATGGGGGAACCAAGTCCGCATTGGCCTAAAGCGTCGGCAAGGATTTGGTTGCGCCGCCTCGTACGCTCGCCTTTAGCGGAAAGGCTCTGGCGGGCGATATGGGCGCTTTCCTTGTGCGCGGTCGCCATTCTTGTATGCGGTGCAACTGATCCCCCGGCTCTAACGCACCGTGAGAGGGTTCTCGCCGCTCAACGGGATCGGGCGCGCGCCCCAGAGGAGCGCGCGCCCGCCGTTGTCATCCGAACCGGCCTCGCCGAGGGGGCGAGGCCGCGCCGATCACCAGGCCTTGGAGACCGTGATCAGCACCTGACGCTCGGCTTCGAGGCCGCGGGTTTGCTTTTCACGTTCCTTGAGCAGGTTCTGACCGCTCACCGCGACGGTGATGCCGCTTTCCAGCTTCTAGCCGGCGCGGCTGGACAAGGTGGCGTAGGCCTTGACCGGCTGCAGCGCGCCATTGGTGATGTCGTACCACTGGAAATCGCTGACATAGTGCAGGTTGACGTCGGCTTCCCAGGGACCCTTGACCCAGTCCGCGCCGACATTGCCGCGGCCTTCGGGAGTGGTCGATTGGTAGGCTACGGCGGCAGCCGTGGTGTTCACGCCCGGGAGCGGCGAGTCCTTGACGTCGGTATAGGTGTAGTCGGCCCGCCAGCCAAAGCCGCCGGCGATCTTGCCGGAACCGATCAGCTCGACTCCCTTCATTTTGGAATCGCTGGCGACGTTGTTGTTCAAGGCGGGGTTGGTCGTCGCCGTCGGCAGATAGGTCAGGGCCGTCTGGTTGGTGCCGCCGTTGATGCTCGACCACTGGCTGCGCGAACAGTCGGCCGCCGAGCTTGGCGCCCGCCGGATCGCGGTCGTAGGCCACTTCATAATTGTCGACAGTCGCCGGCTTCAGGTTCGGATTGCCGATGATGTAGACCGGACCAAAGTCGAGTTGCAGCCCGCCGAACTGGATCAGGCTGGGCGCCTGAACACCCCGGGCATAGGAAAGCCGAACCGTGTCCTTGGCGGTGGGGCGCCAGGCGGCGGTGAGGTTGACGCTGGGCTCGGTGGACGAGCGATCCCAGAAGGCGTTGTTGGCCAGCGGGATGCGGGCCGGGAAGACCCCCGAGCGTTCCAGTAGCAGCTTGTCGACGCGAATGGCGGCCGTGGTCGTCAGCGTGTCGCTGATCGCCCAGTTCCACATGGCCGATCCTGACCAGACATCATAGCTGACGTCGCCGCGGACGAGCGGCGCGGTGTTGAGCGTGTTGTGGCGATATTCGCCGCTGAGCCGGATCGTGTGGGCCGCGCAGATCTTGAACAGATCCTGAAGGCTGACCACCGTGATGGTGTTGTTCCAGAGGACCCGCCGGCCGCCGAGATTGTACTTTGAGCGCAGCTGGTTCTGATGGGCTTGGGCCTGGATCTGGCCGATCCCGGTGTCCGAGGTCAGGGTCGTCTTGGCGGAGGCGGTCGCCATCTTGATGTTGGCATAGCTGGAGCCGGTGACCAGGCTTTCCTGGACATTGGCCCAAGAGCCCTCGACCCGCAGCTCGGTCTTCGGCGTCAGTTGGGCGACGACGTCAAGGGCGGTGGTCACGCGGTGCGGATCATGCAGGGGCGAGGCCAGCGGCAGGGCGCCGGTGCGAGCCCACTCGTCGCGTTCCTCGGCGCCGACCGACAGGCGGGCGGAGATCGCCGAGCCGAACTTGTGGGTTGCGACCAGCGAGCCGATTTTCTGGCCATGGTCGCCAAGGCGGACGGTCGCCACGTTGCGAGCGTCATATTTCGGGTTGAAGGTGATGATGTTGACCACGCCGGACACGGCGTTGAAGCCGAAGAGGGCGCTGCCCGGGCCCTTGACCACTTCCATCTGGCGAATTTCGTCAAGCTGCACAGGGATGGTCGATCAGACCGTCATGCCGTAGTGGTCGAGATAGACCTGACGACCATTGACCAGCACCAGCAGGCGCGGCGAGCTGGACTGGTTTTAGCCTCGAACATTGACGTCCGACTGGCCGGCCGAGAAATTCAGCACATCGACACCGGCGACGCGCTGCAGGATGCCTGGGATGCTGGTCTCGCCCGAGCGCTTGATGTCGTCGGCGGAGATGATCTCCATCGCGACCGGAACCTCGGTCGAGCGTTGCGGCGAGCCGGTGGCGCTGGTGGTGACGGGCTCGTTGAACAGCTGCTGCATCGCGCCATAGTCGATCGACTGGGCGGAAGCGGCGGTGGCCGAGGCGAGGATGAGGAAGCCGACCGAAGCGCCGGCGAAGAGAGTTGTTTTCATGGGTTTGTCTCTTTCGAACGCTGGGGTCAGACTTCGCGGATCATCATGCGGAAGGCGGCCTTGAAGACCGCGCCGACCGCAGCGGCCGCCGAGCGGCTGACCACGATTTCCACCTTGGGATCAGCCGAGACGCTCATCACGCAGGCGCCGCTGGTGGCGCAGGAGACGTCGGATCCGATGGTTACGATCTTCTTGCCCTTGGCGGCGGCGCCGACCGGGCCGGCATTGACGCCGGTGGTGATGTAGAGGGCGGCCACGCCCGAGACGCCGGCGACATCGCCAGCTTCCACGGCCTTGCCGACGATGGTCAGCGAACCGGCGCTCATGCCGCCGCCGATGGCGGCCATGACGGCGTTCTTCTCGGCGACGGAGGCCGGCTTGGACGGATCGAAGACGACGCCGAGCGTGGCTTTTCCGGTCGGGCCGTTTTCAAGGAAGGTCAGTGCGCGGCCCGCGACCTGCAGGTCCTTGGCGGCGTCGGCATGGGCGCTCAGCGGCGCGGCGGCGAGCGCCAGGGCGCAAAGCGCCGGAGCGCCTGATTTTCGATTTTTGGACATTCTGTTTTCCCCACACCCGCGTTCTTCGGGGTGTCTCCCTCCATCCGGGCTGCCTTTATAAACAATAGGTAAGTCGGGAGGATGGGCAGGTAGGGTTGCGGCTCATATCCTTTATATATAGCTGAATACTTATTAGACAAACATCGACATGTTTGCTTATCAAGGATTATATTTTGATATAACAGAAATTAATATATGTGATATTACGGTAGTAATACCCTTATCTATTATAGATCGATAAGATTCCGATATTAATCGAATTTCTGAGAAATATTCTTGGGTATGTTGCGGGCTAAGCTTAATTCTCAGTGTGCGAAGTCCTTCCGACGTGGCTGAAAAATGAGGGCAGCTCATTTTGTCGCATCGGCGATTTTTCATGGGCGAGTCGGAAATTTCGCCCGGGCGGGATCAGGTCCTGTCAGAAACTCGCCCTTCAGCTCCCTGCGAGCCTCGCGGTTTCCCCCGGCTCAACGTAGTTCCAGCTTCGCGGCGATCGCCGACCACGGCACGAGCTTGAAGTTCTGGTTCTCGGGCGGCGAGACGTTGCGGCCGTCCTGGGCGATGAAGACGCCGGCTTCGAGGCCCGCGCCGAGCGAGGCGCTGGTCACGTCCAGGCCATCGGTTTCCGAGACGCCGTCGATGCCGGTCGCTCCGTCGGCGATCACAGCAAAGCTGCCGACATAGGCGTTGTCGCCCTCGCGCTCGAACAGGGCGTAGCTGTTATTGCCCTGGCTGGAGAGGACCAGATAGCCCTTGCCGCCGGGCTGGGCGTAGAGGCCTACGCCCTCGAGGTCGTCCTTCAGGGCCGGGTTGTCGATCACCCGGGCAATGGCCTTGCGGGCAGCACCCGTCGAGGGCTCCGCCCCCAGCTTCCATAGGGCGGTGTCTTCCTCGGCGATATAGAGCGCGCCCGTCTGGTCGTCGGCGACGCAGCCTTCGGTCTGGGTGGCGAACTTCAGGTCACGAACCTGTTCAGCGCGGACCTTGCCGGCCGGGGTGGCGACCAGCTTCCACTGGCGCACGCCACCGTCCGGATCGCTGATGAAGACAAAGGTCGCGCCCTTGCGGTTGCGATACATGCAGAGGCCGTAGGGGTCGGAAAGGCCGGTCGCCTGCAGGCCGTCGGCGACGCTGGTCAGCATCCGGGTGTCCGGATCGATGGTGTAGAGGGCGATGGCCTTTCTGGTGCGGTCGCTGGCGGCGATCAGGGTCACGCTCTTGCCGCCCAGCTTGAAACCGCCGCGCAGGTCGACATTGTTCATCTTGCCGTCGGGCAGGTACTGCAGCGGCTTGCCCGAGAGGTCATAGACCAGAAGTCCGCCCTTCTTGTCGGTGGCGATGATGGCGTGTTTCGTCGGGTCGGTCGGGTGGACGAAGATCGCCGGATCGTCTGCCGCGTCGCCGCCATGCTCGACCGGCCGGGTCTCCATGGTCGCCCGGACCAGGGCCAGCGCGCCGGGCGCCGCCTGGGGCGCGGCCTGGCCGGGCGAGACCTTCAGGGCGGCGGCTACGTCCCGCCACGACAGCAATCGGGTGTTGGCCCCAACCTTGCGGTCGTCGGTGATCAGCAGGGCGCCGGCCGGCAGGCCTTGGCCGATGGGCGCTCGCAGGCCAAACAGTCCGGCCGGTCCCTCAATGGCGTCAGCGCCGTTGGCCTGGATGCGGAAGGCGCCCAGGAACCGGTCGTCGGCATTGCGGTCATAGACGTTGTAGTCGCCCGCGTCGGCGTTGGCGGCCACAAGGTAGTCGCCCTGGGCGCCGCCGTTCAGGATAGCCAGGCCGCCGACCTCGCCCTTGATGCGGCCCAGGCGGTTGATGTCGACCACGGTCGCCACGGCCTCGGCTTCCGGATCGGCGTCGTAGCGCCAGATGCCGATCGCTTGCTGGGCGACATAGAGGGCGCCGCTGGCGTCGTCAGCGACGCAATACTTGGCCTCCGACGACAGGTGCAGGCGGCGCACCAGGCGGCCGTCCAGCTTTCCGTCGGCGGTGGGATACAGCAGCCACTGGTCCAGCTGGCCGTCGCCGCCGAGGGCGAAGGCGTACATCGAGCCGTCGCGCGAGCTCTTGTGCAGGCACAGGCCCTCGCCGGCATAGCCCAGCATCAGCGGGCGAGCCTCGACGTCTCGAGCCTGGCCGGTCCCGAAATCGTAGCGCGACAGGCGGATGCGACCATCCTTGCGGTCAAGGACCGCGATAAGGTCTTCACGGACATCGACGCCATAGGTTTCGCCGCCGGGCAGGGCGGCCTTGCGGGCGCCGTCCAGGCCGTAGAACTCCAGTCCGCCCAGTTCGCCGGTCGCGGCGATGACGCTCTCGCTCGGGTCGGCGCTGTTGTAGAGCAGGGCGGCCGCGTTAGCGCCGCCTTGCGCCGTCGGCACGGTCGCGCCGAGCGGGGCGACGCTGATGGCCAAGGGGGCGGTGGGCGCAGCGTGGGTCTGGGCCAAGGTCTGGCCGGCGACGAAGGCGAGCGTCAGAGCGCTGGCGGCGGCGAGGTGTTGGCGGCGATGGATCATGGTTGTCCCCCTGTAGTCGCATCTTCGATGTGCACGGGCCTAGCCCGGCGGCGCTGACGCCGCGCTGACGAATGAAAAGTACGGCTTCTCGGCGCGCGTCACCCGCACCGGCCGCCTCGACAAGGTCGAGGTCTTTGCCGAGGGCAACAACCTTAGCGACGCTTGGGTTCCCCGGCCCGGGAGAAGCTCTGCTGCCCAAAGAGTGAGCCGGTGAGCGCCCGACTATTCGAACCCCTGAATTGCCCTTGCCAAGTGGCGCGCCCCCGTAACAGTGTCTGTTATAGTGCAGCTCTACAGGTCGATATCTATGGCCCTGACGACAAGCCGCCGCTCTCTTTTTCAAACCGTCGCGGCGGCAGGCGCGGCGCTTGCCGCCGGCGTGTCGGCGGCGGCGTCGATGGTCGCGACCGACCTGCGCCCGGGGTCGATCGCCGTGGAGAATCTTTCGCGCAACTTCGATGTCGAGCCCGGCTTCCACAATCTTGAGGCCGGCTAATGGAGCATGATGCCTCGGGTCGTCGCCGAGGAATACGCCCGGCACACTGCAGCGGTGAACACCGCCAACGCCATTTAGGCGCGCAACGTGCTGCCGGGAGGTGTCGGCTGGACAGCGACCTACAAGGCCGCAGGCGGCGATCGCGCGTCAGATGGGCTGCTCGCCAAAAGAGATCGCGGTCACCCGCAGCGGCGCCGACGCCCTGCAGATGCTGATCACCAACTACAAGCCGCTCAAGCCCGGCGACGCGGTGATCCACTGCGACCTCGACTACGACGTGATGATCGCGGCCATGGGCTGGCGGGGCACGCACCGGGGCGCTCGCGTCGTCAAATTCGCCATGCCCGAACCGGCGACGACCGCCAACATCCTCGCCACCTATGAGGAGGTGCTGTAGCGCACGCCGGAGGCCAAGCTGTTGCTGGTCACCCAGGTCTCGAACCGGACTGGTCTGGTCACGCCCGTTCGCGAGATCGTGGCCATGGCGCGGGCCAGGGGTGTCGACACCATCGTCGACGCCGCCCACGGCGTCGCCTTGCTCCACTTCCATCTGGATGATCTTGGCGCGGATTTTGTCGGCTGGTCGGTCCATAAGTGGACCTCCGCGCCACTCAGCACGGGCGCGCTCTATATTCGCCATAGCCGCCTGGCCGACGTCGACGTCGCCTTCGGCAACACCCTGCCCGACACTGATATCAACGCGCGAGTCCCGGCAGGCACGATAAATTTTCCGGCGGTGCAGACGATCCCGACGGCTGTCGACTTCCACTTCGCCGTTGGCGCCGCGGCCAAAGAAAAGCACATGCGGGGCTTGCGCGATCGCTGGGTTAACGCCGTGCGCGACCTCCCCAATGTCGAGATCTGCGTGCCAGACGATCCGGCGCGCTATTGCGCCATCACCAGTTTCCGGCTGAAGGGCATGGTGACGGAGGAGGACGCCAAGCGTGTGCAGCGCGTGCTCTTCGAGCGCTATCGCATCCACACCGTCTGGCGGACAGGTATCGCCAAGGGGCCGGTGATTCGCGTTACGCCAGGGCTCTTCAGCACTGGCGCCAATGTCGACGCTCTGGCCGTCGCGCTGCGCGTCGAGCAAGCGCTGCTCGTCTAGGCGAGATCGAACGTCGCCGGGGCCCGGCGTGGCAGGGTCAGCGATCCAACCGCGGCGCGCGATTGCCGGCTCTGCGGTCGAGCATGGCTACAACATCGTCACGACCGAAGTGACCCCCGGCAAGAGCGGCCTTGAGCTGCGTCAATGCCCTGGCGTGCAGGCGTTGATGGCCGAGGTACTTTTCCGCCCAACAAGCCATTCGACGACCGGGCTACCCGACGGTCAGCAATCTTCATCAGCAGCGGGAACGCGATCGGCGCGCAAGAGTCGCGTCAACAAGATCGGCCTCGCCGCGCGGTTGCGCGGAGAGCAGTGGGGAGGGGGAAGGGTGCTGATTTGGCGCGTTTGCGGACAAGACCCGCACGCCGGATGCCTGGACCTCAATCTCGTGGTGAAGCTTCACTTTTGCAAAGCCAATCGTCTTCACCCGACCCGGCCCAATGATCTGTCGACACTGCGAATTCCTTTTGGGCTATATTGAAAGCACTCTGAAATGGCCTTTGTAGTCTTTGCCGGCCAGTCGAATACCGGCGGCGCTTTCATGAACAGCTCGACCCTCACCCGGCCGTGGACGCCCGACAGCCTCGCCTTCGTCTGGGACACCGCCGCCAATGGATGGGCCCAGATGCAGCCGGGTGTGAACACCGGATACGGCGGACAGCCGGCGGCCTGGGGCCCTGAAGTGCAGTTCGCCCTCGATTTCCGCGCCAGGTTCCCGACTGAAGAGCTCCGGATCGTCAAGACGGCCGATGGCGGAACCGGCTTGGCGAACGACCCGGCGGCGTGGCACTACGACTGGTCTCCCGAGAGCCAGAACGAACTGTTCGACCGCACTGCTGCGACGATCTCCAAAGCCAGTGCAGCCCTGAACGGCCAGCGGCCGACCGCCGTGTTCTTTGGCCAAGGTGAGGAGGACGCGGGCAACGCCCAATCCGCCGGGGCCTACGGCGCGAACCTTCCTGCCTTTCTGACGGCTGTGCGCCTGGAGTGGATGGGCGACGCCAACGGCAAGGTCGGCCTGTTCCAGATTGGCGCCACGACGCCCCATGCTGGTCAGGTGCGCACTGCACAGCTGTCTACCGATCAGCGCGATTCAAACACCGACAGCTTCGACACCCTGGGCTTCCCGCTGCAGAGCGATGGCATCCACTATTCGGCTTCCGGCTATGACATGATCGGGGGCAATTTCTTTCGGCTCTTCGAAGCCTGGCGCGGGGTCGCGCCGTCTGACCCCCCGCCTTCGAGCGGAGGGCTCACCTTGAACGGCACGGCGTTCGCCGACGCCCTGATCGGCGGATCGGCCAATGACAGCATGGGCGGCGGCGCCGGTAACGACTTCATGCGCGGCGGCGAGGGCAATGACGTGATGTCCGGCGGCGACGGCTCCGATGACATGCACGGCAACCAAGGCTCCGACAGACTTGCAGGGAACGCGGGCGGCGACTGGGTGGTCGGCGGCCAAGGTGATGACCAACTTTTTGGCGAGGACGGCGACGACATCGTCTATGGCAACCTGGGCAACGACACTTGCGACGGCGGGGCTGGCGCCGACCTTGTTCGCGGCGGACAAGGAAACGATCTTCTGTTCGGCTGGAGCGGCGCCGATTGGCTCTCGGGCGATCGCGGCGACGACACCCTGTCAGGAGGGTCGGGAGCGGATATTTTCCACACGTTCGGCGAAGCCGGCCTGGACCGGGTTACCGACTTCAACATATCGGAGGGCGACCGCGTCAACCTGCTGCCGGGATCAGTCTATTCCGTCAGCCAATCTGGTGCGGACGTGGTGATCGACATTGTTGGCGGCGGCCAGATGGTGCTGCAAGGTGTGCAGATGTCCGCGCTCAGCCCGGGCTGGATATTCGGAGTATAGGCGCGAGTGCCGCGCTCTGCACGACGAGCAACGCTCAGGGCTCTCGCGCCGGTATCCCGTCGCGAAACCAAGGAGGATCCGCAGTCGTCCAGGGAATATCGACCCTAGCCAAAGGACGGGGCTGGACCAGCCAAGCTTCTGCGTATCGTAGAGGGGCTATGAGCGTTGGCCCAGCGTGGAGTGAGCCTATGTGGTCGTCCCGTCGCTCGCTTTCGTGCGCTCCCGGAACTGCTCGACCATCCAGTCGATAACAACGCGCAGACGCGGCGAAAGCTGGCGGGTCGGCGGGTAGAGAAAATGCACCGGAGTGGCGCCGGCGGATGGTCGCGCGGCGTCGGGGAAAAGTACCTTCTCCTTTTGATCGGGGTCGATCAGGACGCCCCAAGCGCCGGGCCGCCGGAAATCGCTGAAAAGTTGCTGGACGCCGTGTCGCCCGGCGCTCGTGTGGCCTGGATCGGCAAGGACGACCCTGCTTGCTTTCCGGCCAGTCTGGCGGCGCGACTTGCGGGGCGAGCCGACGTCGTTTTCGGCAATGGCGGCGAGCGGGCCTGGCTGGAAGGGCGAAGGTCCTCGCCGCGCCCGAACGCTCAGGTCCTGTTCGAGACTCGCGGCGCCGATGGCGTTCTCGTCGAAACCGGATCGGAATGCTTTGAGCAAGCAGTGACTCATATGCGCGTCAGCGACGCCACCGGCGCGGGTGACACCTTTGCTGGCGCCGTCCTGGGCGTGTTGGCAGGCGGCGGCTCGACGCGATCGGCGGCGCTGGCGGGCGTTGAGGCCGCGGCCGCCCTTCTGGCCCTGCGCGCCGGCTAGAGCATTTTCCGATAAGTGTGAAACGGTTATCGGATCGAAAAATGCTCTAAACTTCTGATTTAGAGCCCTTTTCGCCCACCCTGATGAAGCCATCAGGTCGGAAAGGGCTCTAGGGCAGGGCGCTCAACAGGCCCAAGATCGTCGCGGTAAGGCAGGTGGTTAGGAACGCCGCCGCCAGGGCCTTGAACCCCAGTTCGACGACCTCGCCGACCTTTTCCTGCGTCATGGCCGACAGACTGCCGATCAGTATGGCGACGCTGCCGACATTGCCGAAGCTTCCCAGGGCGTAGGTCAGGATGAGCAGGCTCTTTGGCTGCAACGCGCCTTCCGGCAGAGCCATCATGTCGCTATAGGCGACGACCTCGTTGGCGGCGACCTTGGTGCCCAGCAGCGAGCCGACGGTCTGCAGGTCGCCAAGGGGTGTCCCGGTCAGCCAGACGATGGGCGTCAGCAACTTGCCGAGCAGAAAGCCCAGGGTGATGGGCTCGCCCGCATGGGGCACGACGGCCAGGCCCATATTGATCAGGCCGATCAGGCCGACGAAGACGATCAGCAGGTGACTGAAGGCGTTGGGCATCTTGGCCCAGATCAGCGCGCCCAACACGATCATCATTGAGCCGCCGATCACCGACAGGCCGTCGACCATGATGATGAACATCTCGCTGCGCGACAGCTTGGGCAGGAACGGCTTGATCAGCAGCGGCGCCTCGACCATCCCCAGAAAGACGCAGGCCGAGGTCGAGACGCCGACAGGGCCGCTGACGCCGAACAGCTTTCCAAATACCCAGGCCGCGCCGCGCACGATCCAGATCAGGATCTTCCCTGGAAGGCGAAGATGAAAGTGGCGCTGGGATCGCCAATGTCGAACGGAGCCCGCCCGCCGCCCAGATAGCCGAACATGAAGCTGGAGCCCGAGCGCGATGCGGCCTGAAGCGCGTCCATCCCATGGGTGGCGGCTCCGAAGGCGGCGGTAATCGCCGGAACTCGCGTTAACAAGACAGCCAGGCCGATCTGACAGGCCAGGCCGACCAGAACCGGTTTGACCGGAAAGGCGCGCCTGTTCTCCGAGAGCAGCCAGCCAATCCCGATGAAGGCGACGATGCCCATCAGGCCGCGGGCGATTTCACTGGCGATCATGGCAAGGGGTCCGGCGACGATATCTTAGCCGTGTAGAGTGAAACGTTTCAAAGAAAGAGGCAAAAAACGTCAGGCTGTTTCATCGGCGACCGCCCGTGCAATATCAAGTGGGGGAAGGGGTTTCCTGCCTCGGTGTTGCAGGAAATACGGCGATTGCTCGGCTATCCAGCACATCGTGCGGCGCGATCACCTTAATGAAAATGTCATTGAACTCGGATATGAAACGTTTCATTAAATGTGATGAACATCCGCGATCACAGAACGCTTAAAGGGGCTTGAGCATGAAGACGTCTACTTGGCTGGTTTCGAGCGCGCTGTGTTCGATCCTGGCGTCCAGCCCAGCCCAGCCATCGCCCAAGAGGCGGCCATTCCGGCGCAGAGCGAGACGATCGAGGAACTGGTGGTCACCGCCAAGCGCTTCGGTTCAGGCCTGACCCGCGCCACCTTCACCCTAAGGGTCGAGGATATCCAGCAGCGGCCTCCGGGCGCTGAAATTACCCAGGCCTTGGTCAAGGTGCCTGGCGTGTAGGTCTCGACCGGCGACGCGCGGGGCGGCAGCTTCTCGTTCGAAATCTATATGCGCGGCCTCAGCGACGAGCAGACCGGCCTGACCCTGGACGGAATCCCGACCGGCGACTCGCGCTTCAATGGCGGCTCGCCGCCTGCGCGCTTCATCGAGTCGAGCAATGTCGGCAAGATCACCGTCTCGCAGAGCGCGGGCGACATCGGCGCGCCATCGCACTTCGCCTTGGGCGGCTTCATCGACTTCGTCACCGACGCGCCGCGCAAGGATTTCGGGATGATGGTCGAGGGTGGCGCCGGGTCGTTCAACTTCACCCGCCTGTACGGCCGGATCGACACCGGAGAGATCCTGCCGGGCCTGACCAGCTATTTCACCTACTCCACGCAGAAGAACGACGTCTGGGCCGGTCGCGACAACCGCCATTCCAGGCGCGAGCATTACGAGTTCAAGGCGGTCAAGGCGTTCGACAACGGCTCCACGATCCAGGCGCGGGTGTCCTACAACGACCAGACCGACAATGACTTCAACATCGTCACCAAGGGCGAGTTCCTGGCCGCGCCACGCCACGCCACGCCACGCCACGCCACGCCGCGCAGCGACCGGGCGCTGGACGCGCTGACGGGCATTCCGGCCCGCGACATCGATTTCGGCGGGGCCCTGGGCGGCACGCGCAAGGACTGGCTGGCCTATGTCAACGGCTCCTTCAAGCTGAGCGAGAAGATCACCCTGAGCATCAATCCCTACTACCAGACCCTTGAGGGGCAATCCTTCCGCTATCAGGACCGGCAGCGCATCTTGACCGGCGGCGATCCGCGCGTCGTCACCAGCTACAACGCCAATGGCAGCGCGGTCCGACCAACCTTGACGACCCAGCGCAATAGCAACGCGGTCGGCGGCCCGGCTGACATGCGCGTCACTCCCCGCGACCGCGACCGCGACCGCGACCGCGAGCGCTATGGCGTGACCAGCGAGATGAAGGCCGACGACCTGTTTCCGGGCCACAGCTTCCGGGCGGGCGCTACAGCGCCGCCAACCCGAACGGGCGCAACCTCGATCGCTATTTCGCCGGCGCGCCGCGCACCTACACGGTTTCGGTGCGGGCCCGCTTCTGACGGCGAGACACGAGGGCCCTCGTTACCCCTGTCGGAGGCTTTCGTAGGGGCGGGCCACAAGGTCCGCCTCGCTTTCTTGACGCGGAACGTGAAACCTTTCACGTGCTTTGCAGCAAACGGGACCGACGCATGGCCAGGAACGATCCGCCGCAAAGCGATAGGCCGCACAACGATGCCGGGCGGCGCGCGACGCTGAAGGAAGTGGCCAAGACCGCTGGCGTGTCGCTGGCCAGCGCCTCCTATGCGATCAATGGCACCGGATCGGTGGGCGAGGCGACCCGCGAGCACATTCTCAAGGTCGCCGCCCAGCTGGGTTACCGGCCTAACCAGAGCGCCAAGGCGATGAAGACGGGTCGCACCGGCGCCATCGGCTTGATCCTGCCCGACCTGACCAATCCCTTTTTCCCCAGTCTGGCCCAAGGCGTGATCCAGACGGCCAGGGCCCACGGTTACAGTGTCTTCCTGACCGACACCGAAGGCTCGCCGGAGGCCGAGCAGCGCTCGGTCAGCCTGCTGATCGATCATGGCGTGGACGGGGTGGTCTGGTTCCCCGTTGCCGACACCGACACGGTGGGCAAACTGATCGGCTCCACGCCAACCGTGGTCCTCGACCGCAACCTGCCGGGCTATGACGTGATCCAGGCCGACTACGCCGAGGGCGGTCGGCTGGCGGCCGAGCACCTGATCGAGGCCGGCCATGTGAACATCGGAGTGATCTCGGGTCCGCACGCGGCGTCCAGCGCCCGTCAACGCGCCGAGGCGGCGATCGCCGTGGTGCGCGAGCGCGCCAACCTGACCTGGCACGTGCATAACGCCTTCACGATGGACCTTGAGCCCTCGGTGACCGCCGCGCTCGAGGCTCGCACCGCAACGGCGGTGATCGCGGGGGCCGACCTGATCGCAATCGGAGCCATGCGTCATATCCGGTCGATGGGTTTGTCGGTGCCCGACGACGTCTCGGTGGTCGGCTTTGACGATATTCCATGGGCCGAACTGCATACGCCGGCCCTGACCACGATAGACATGCCCGTTGCGGAGATGGCCGCCGCCGCCGTCGAGACCCTGGTGCGCCGCATGGCCAACAAGGCCGAACCCCGCCGCCGTGTGATGTTCAATGTCGAGTTGGTCGCGCGAGACTCCGTGCGGCGCTTGGACTGAATGCGTCGCCTCCACGCCCTAGGCCTGCTGCTGGGTCTGCTGGCCAGCGCGCCGGGAGCTGCTGCCGCTGAAAACGCCTTCAGGCTGATCGGCGTCGTCGAGGTTCCCAAGGGCTTGAGCATCGGCGGCGCGCCGTTCGGCGGAATTTCGGGGATCGATTACGACCCCGCCACCGACGTCTGGCTGATGATTTCAGACGATCGGTCCGACAAGGCTCCGGCACGGTTCTACAGCTCGCCTCGACTACGACGCACGACGCGTTGGAGAGCTAAGGCTTCAGGCCGTCACCACGCTGAAGCGCGCTAGGACGGCTCTGCCTTTCCGTCCTCCAGCGCCGGCCAGGGCGAGCGGGTCGACTCAGAGACGTTACGGCTCGACCCCCTGGATGGCCAGATCGTCTGGGCGACCGAGGGTGATCCCGATCGGGCCTTCGATCCAGCCTTGCGCTGGACGGACAGGCAAGGCGCGCCCCGGGGCCGCATTCCGCAGCCGCGAGGGCTTGGCTTTGAGCCTGCGGGCGCATCGGGCGCGCGGCGGAACAAGACGGTCGAAGGGTTGAGCTTCTCTGGCAAGGGCCGCTTTCTTTGGCTTTCGATGGAAGCGCCCCTGATCCAGGATGGCCCCGCCAGCACGCTGTCGGCGACCGGCCTGGCCCGCATCACTCGCCTGGATCGCCAAGGTGGCGTGGCGACGCAATACGCCTATCCGCCCGACCCGGTCCAAGGGGCGACGACCGGGCGTAGCGACAACGGGATCAGCGAGGTACTGGCCGTCGACGAGCGGCGGATGCTGGTCCTGGAACGGTCGGGCGTAGAGACGGCGCCCGGGCGCTTTTTCTATCATTGCAGACTGTATCTTGTGGATGTCGACGGCGCCCGGGACGTCCAAGGCCTGACGGCTCTCGCGCATGCCACCGTCCGCCCACTGAGCAAGCGCCTACCCATCAATTTCGATCGACTGACCGGCGTCGATGTCGGCAATCCGGAAGCCGTGGCCCGGGGTCCGTTTCTGAAGGATGGTCGGCGCAGCCTGGTGCTGATGGCGGACGACAATTTCGATCCGCAAAGCTCGGGCGCCATTCTCGTCTTTGCGGTCGCGCGTCTGTATTGAGGATCTCGAGGCGATTGGAGCTTCAGCAAATAGGTCGCCCGTCGCCCGATAGGCTGCGAGAGAGCGTGTCCATAGATCGCATCGCCATCGCAGATCGCTTGATACGCGAAGCGCACCTGCTGCTACACCTCGAACAGTGCTGGTCAAGGCCACGAGGTCGCCGGCAGGCGGAAGACGCTGTAGCGCTTTTGCCTCGTCAGAGGTGTGCCATGTCCTTTACCCAAGATGTTCTGGCAGTGGCCAGCGCGCGAGATTCGTTCTCGAACGTCGGCCCGTTGGCCCAACCGGCGTCTTTCGCAACCGACGTCATCGACTCTCTGGCCGCACGCATTGGGGTTTTGGACGAAAACGATTGTTTCATCGCCGTGAACCGCGCCTGGAAAGAGCGGGCGCAGGCGCAGGGCATGCCTCGAAACTACCCGATCGGCAGCCACCTCCACGAGATTACCGGAACAGTTCCCCGTCGTTACGCTCGGCTCATCGAGCGCGGTTATCTGGCTGTGGTCGAGGGCCGCCGCAACGAATTTTCGTGCGCTTATCCCGTCCCCACGCGGGGTGAGGACGATTGGTTCAAACAAAGTTTCACGCGCATGGTGGGTGACGGGCCGGCCCGATACATCGTCATCATTCACTCTGTCCAGGAGATCAAAAAGGCTGAACGGCGCCTGAGGGCATTGAACGGGCACCTACTCGGCGCTCGCGCCTTGGCAGCAAAAGCTAGCCGCGCAAAATCGGTCTTCCTGAGCATGATGAGCCACGAGATGCGCACACCGTTGAACGGCGTCCTGGGGATGGCGGAGGTGATGGCGTTAGGGGAGCTTCCGACCGGGCAGCGGCGTAGCCTTGATGTCATTCAGAGATCGGGGCGCGTACTTCTGGGGCTGCTTACCGACCTGCTGGAGTTGTCCCGCCTCGAGTCGGGCGCCGTGCAGCTTGAGGATGGTGTCCTGGACGCCATTTCAGTCTCCGACTACGCTAGAATCTATTGCGGAGAGCTCCTGGACGGCAAGAATATTGTCGTGAACGTTAGTGTCTCTGAAGCTGCACTGGGGCGGTGGACAGGTGATGAGAACGCGGTCCGGCAAGTCCTCCGGACCCTTCTATCCAATGCTGTCAAATTTACAGAGCGGGGCGAGATCGACCTGCGTCTGGACTATTTGGATGGATGCTTGATCATGCGGGTGCAGGACACCGGGATTGGGATACCTGCCGCCAAGCTGGAGGCGATATTCGAATCCTTCGTTCAGGGCGACGGATCGACGACTCGTCGTCACGATGGTTCGGGGCTTGGCCTCGCCATCTGTCAAAACCTTGTTGCCTTGATGGGCGGCGAAATCGAGGTCGAGAGCGTCGATCAGGTAGGGACGGTATTCACCGTTACTATTCCGGCCCGTCGCGCGCAGGCGATCTGACGCCCTGAATCGCGAATAGTACAGCTTTCAATCTATACACTTTGATTAGCTGAGAAGATCGTCCGGAATTTACACCGGCGGGCGGGGTTGAGTCTTGATGCGACGGAATCGATTGCGCCCGTCGAATGTTTGAATGGCCCGGTGTCCGCCTCCCCCGACGGTCGCCGGACTACCCGGAAACTTGGCTCTAGTTGGAAAGAGACACCACTCGCTCGACCAGGGCGCGGCGGTCTGCGCGTCAACGGTGGCTGTAGCAACGACGATCTGGCCGCTGCTCGCGACACATCAACCGCCCATGCCGACAGCGCCGTTTCCGAAGCCTTGGCGCTGGCTGGTGGAGGGTCAGGGCCTCGCCCTTGGGGCCGGCCGGGATTTGCCGGACGTTCGCTTTCGTGGCCAGGCGCTGCCTGCGGCCGACGCCACTTTCCACGGCGCGTCGCTCACGATGGAACGGGTCCGCTGCAGCGTCGTTGACCTTGGCAGTACGCAAGGCGTCCATTCGTCCCTGGCCCTGTTGGCCAATCGGAGAGCATGGCGGCGTCGTGCCCGGCGTTGGAGTTGGATGAGGTCGGGGGCGAAATCTGGCCCGTTCGCCCTTCCGTGGAGATCGGTTGATGGGCAAGACCGGAAGCGCGGGCTAGGTGAAGGCCGCGTCGCGCGCAGCCAAATTGGCCAGCGCGCCGCGGCACAGCGCGCGGGCTCAGGTTCTGACCCGCACCCGAAACCTGAAGATGGCGCGGTCGGCCCACGCCTATGTGCGCGGCAGCACCGTGACGTTCTACCAGTCGCTGGTGGCGCGCCAGGGCGCCTTGCCTAGCGGGCCGCCGATATGGATCTGCGGCGACTGCCATCGCGGCAATCTGGGTCCCTTGGCCAATGCCAAGGGCTGGATCGACATCCAGATTCGCGACCTGGACCAGACGGTGATCGGCAACCCCGCGCACGACCTGATCCGTCTGGGTTTGTCGCTAGAGCATTTTCCGATGAGTGTGAAACGGTTATCGGATCGAAAAATGCTCTAAACTTCTGATTTAGAGCCCTTTTCGCCCGACCCTGATGAAGCCATCAGGTCGGAAAGGGCTCTAGCCTCTGCCGCACGCGGCTCCGACCTACCCGGCGTGATCACCGCCCAGATGCCGGAGGCGATGATCGAGGGCTATGAGGACGCGCTGGCCCAGGATTTCGTGGGCGAGACGCCCCATCCACCGATGATCGGCGCCGTCCTGAGCGCCGCCACGCCGGTGATCCCCATCGGCAAGCGCTTCTGGCCGATCACCCGGACCGAGCGCCACAAGATCGAGTCGATCTGCCTGAGCGCCCCGGTTCGCCAACTGGTGACCAGCCTGAAGTCACGGGGCGAGAACGTCGACCTCCAGCAGAACCGCGTAGCGCAGCCGGCCCAGCGAGCTTTGCGCCGGGATAGTTGAGGGCGGTCAACTGCGTTCTGAAGCTAGAGCATTTTCCGATAAGTGTGAAACGGCTATCGGATCGAAAAAGGCCCTAAACTTATGATTTAGAGCCCTTTTCGCCCGACCCTGATGAAGCCATCAGGTCGGAAAAGGCTCTAGTCTTGTGGCGGCGCGGGAGCGGGTTGTACTGGCGCGGTTGGCTCGCTGGGCTCGACAGGGGGCTCTTCCAGGGTCTCGGTCTCGATCGGGGCGAGCAGGTCGTCGGGGAGTGCCTCGATCACGGGTGCGGTCAGGACTTCGGTACTTTCCGCAGGTGTCGGCGCACCGATCGCGAAACTCATATATTCGCGCCAGATGCGGGCTGGCGCACCACCGCCAACGACGCCGCGCATCGGGGCGTTGTCGTCGTTACCCAGCCATACCCCCACCACGAGGTCGCCAATGTAACCGACGAACAGGGCGTCCCTGTACCCTTGGGTCGTGCCGGTCTTGCCGAAGGCGCCCGGCAGCGCCGCCTCGAAGCCGGTGCCGCGATGGACGGCTGAGCGGAGCATGTCGCGCATGCCGGCCAGCTCGGCCTTGCCCAAGGGCCTGGGCGCCCGCGGAGCCCGCCAATCGGCCAGGCCATGCGGGATGATCGGCGCTTTTCCGGCCGCGATCGCCGCATAGGCGCCGGTCAGTTGAACCAGGCTCATGGGGCCCGTGCCCAGGGCCAGCGTCAGGTCTTCAGGTACAGGTTCGTCGACACCCAGCGCGCGCACCATCCGGACGATGTCGTCTCGCCCCACCTGCTGAGCCAGGCGCACGGCGGCGACATTGGAAGAGCCGGCGAAGGCGGTGATCAGGGGCACAGTGCGTCCAGCGTACTTGCCTTCGTGATTTCTTGGGCTCCAGCCTTGAACCTCCACGGGGGTGTCCAGGATCGGGGTGGTGATCGTCGCCCCTTCGCGTAAGGCGGCGAGATACACGAACAACTTGAAAGCCGAGCCGGGCTGACGCCCCGCGTCGCTGCGATTGAACTGACTTTGGCCATAGTCCCGGCCGCCAACCATGGCCACGACCTCGCCGTTGGCGCGCATGGCGACCAGCGCGCCTTGAGAGATGTTGAGCGCCTTGCCTTCCCGGGCCAGCACCCGGGCCAGTATTCTTTCGGCGCCGGCTTGCAGGCGCGTGTCGAGGGTGGTGGCGATGACCGTTTCGCCGTAGCGGCGTGGAGCGGTGGCGCGGGCCTGCGGCATGACCCAATCGGCAAAGTAGGAGCCCGTCGGGATCCTGGTGCGCGGGGCGATGACGATCCGGCGTCGGGCTTCCAGCCTTGCCTGGCGCTCGGTGATCGCTCCGGTTTCGGCCATGGCCGCCAGCACGGCGCGCATCCGGCTCCGCGCGCCTGCCAGGTTTTCGCTGGGCGCCAGACGGGAAGGGGCCTTCACCAGACCCGCAAGCATCGCCGCTTCGCCGATCGACAGGGCCTCGGGGGTCTTGTCGAAATACTGCCGCGCCGCGGCGCGCAATCCGAAGGCGCCCTGCCCGAAATAGACCGAGGACAGGTAGCGCGACAGGATCTCGTCCTTCGACAGCCGCGCTTCCAGATAGAGGGCGATCATCGCTTCCTGGACTTTGCGCCTCAAGGTGCGGTCGTTGGTCAGGAAGGCGTTCTTGGCCAGTTGCTGGGTGATGGTCGAGCCGCCTTCGGAGACGCCGCCGGCTTGCACATTGGCCCCGAACGCGCGGGCGATGGCCTTGGGGTCCACGCCCAGGTGCCGGTAGAAGCGGCGGTCCTCGATAGCGATGAAGGCGGCGGGAACGTGGGGCGGAAGGGCCGAGGCGACGATGGGCCTTTCCTTGTAAGATCCGCGCCGGGCGATAGGCGCGCCATCGGCGGCCAGCAGCACCAGGGTAGGACTTTCGACAGGTTCCAGAGCGCGGCCAAGCGGTAGGGACCATAGCAGCGGGACCAGGCTCGCCGTCGCAACGATCACGACGGTGGCGACGATCAGCAGCCAAGGCCGCTTCCAGAGCGCCGGTCGCGGCTCTCCCGCCGGACCGCCGGCGAGCCAGGCGACTGTCCGGCGTGCGCCCAGGAGCGTCCTTGCCGTCACAGGCTGCGTCATGCGCTGGAGCCGCTCGGCGGACGCGCGCGAGCGCGCCCAAACGAGGGTCGCCAGATGGTGAACTTTCGCAGCCAGGTCCATGACCGCGGACATAGCCTTCGGCGTCGCTTCCGGCCAGCCCGACGCACCCATAAGCGGGTTGGCTGGAACGGTTTGCGCCAGGGCGGGTTCTGATCAGGTCGTCGCAGGGCAGTCGCGGCGGAGCTCAACCCGGCGCGCTTGGCGCGCCCCAATCGGGATCAGGACATGGACGAGCAATTCAACGGCGCGCTGGATATCGGCGTGGGTCGCGTGGAGAATGCCGAGGGCGCTCTCACCGGCGACGTTAAGACCCAGGTCAAGGGCAAGCTCAAGGAAGCGGCGGGCGCAGCCAAACAGGCCGTGGGCCAACTCAAGTCCGTCGCCAACGACGCCTTTGGCGACGCGCAACATCGTGTGCACGACGCAGCGCTCCTCGCGCGCGATCAAGCCAAGGACCGTTTCTCCCAGGCGGAAACCTATGTTCGCGACAAGCCAGGCCCGGCCTTGGCTATCACCCTGGCGATTGGTCTTGTCATCGGCCTAGTCCTGCGCGGACCTAGCAGCCGAACCGTCTATCTGCGCGACCGCTAGGTCCGCAGCAGACCGGCCTTCGTGCGTCGGCAATCCAAGACTTCAACGGCGGCGCGGTGCGCCGCCGTTTTTGTGTCCGCGAATCCAACTCCTGCACAACGATTTTGTCGATAATCTAATCTTCCGTTTCCGAGCGGGCGCATGCTCCGAAGCGCGAAGACGTTTGTGAATGTCGGTCGCGGCGATGGCCGCTTCGGCAGTGGCGACGGTGATCTGGTTGATGCCTCGGACGACGTCTCCGGCGGCATAGAGTCCGTCGATAGAGGTTTGCTGGTGACTGTCGACGACGAGGTTGCCCTAGGGGCATGATCTGCGCCCCACGCCACGGCCAGCCGGCTTTGCATCTCGCAGCCCAGAGCCAGATACAGACAATCAAAGCTGCGCGCCTCCTGGCCCGGAGGCGTCACTTGCACCGGCCCGAGCCCGACGGACACGTCCGACAGATCGACCGGCAGCACCTCGACGCCTCGCGTCCGCAGGGCGCACGGATCGCTCAGGCTCGAAGCCGGGCCAAGATGCAGCAGGGTCACGCGCGATGAGTAGGTGGTGAGGAAGGTGGCCTCGCGCGCGCCAAGGTCGCCATCGCCAAGAACGGCTATTTGCTGGTCTATCGCTTCATAGGCGTCGCAGATCGGACATATACGGACGCGGGCCGCCCGAATGGCCATATCGATGTTCTCAAGGTCAGGTTTGCGGTCGATGACGCCGGTCGCCAGAACGACAAATCGTCCTCGAAGCGTCATGGATTCAGACCCGGGCCCTTCGGTTGAAAGCTCGAAGTGGTCCGTCGCGCGGACCAGGGTTTGGCTCGGGCGGTGACGCGCTCCGCGCCATAGCGGCTCGCTTGCTCCGACAGTCTCGACAGCAGGGCGTCACCGCCGACGCCGTCGGGAAAGCCGGGCGTGTTATGGCCCTCGGGGATCCAGCTGGCGCGCGACAGTCCGCCGTCAAGGATCAGGACCTTGCGGCGAAAGCGCCCAAGGTAGGTCGCCGCTGTCAGGCCAGCGGGACCGGCGCCGACGATGATCACGTCGTAAGATGTCATGGTCTACCTATCCGGCGTGTTTTCGGGCTCAAGCCAAACGACAAGGGCGGTATCCGGTTCATCGTGTCGGCCGCCCTACAGCGGCGCGCCAAGGGGATATGGAAAGGCGTTAGGCCAATGCTCGGGCCGAGATCTCTCGTGAACGACGACCTTCGCCGGACCCGCCCACGCCCTAGCCAGGGCCGCAGCGCGCAACCGCGCCTGGCGCCGGCTCTTGAAGAACAACACCTCGCCGGTAGCCAAGACATTCAAGCTCCAGCCGCCATCGAATGGCGAAACGTCGAAGACGCTAGGACCGGGCGCGCTACTCCGCAGCATAGACCAGCGGGTGGGCATGGGCCCAAAGGTGGGCGCGATAGGTGTCGAAGCACTGCTCGCCGCAAATCAACCGCATCATCGCGCCCTCGGCAATGAACCGGGCGCAGGACGGCTCATCGCTGACCAAGGGATGCAGGGCCTCCGCGTTCCAGGCTTTGGAGTGTGCAACATCCAGCACCGCATGCAGGCCGAAATACTTCCGGACCTCGGGCGACGCGCCCACTCGCTTCAGGCCGGCGTCGATGCAAGCCACGCGCGTCGGAGCGGTAAGTTCGACGACGCCCAAGGCCCCGATCGAGTGGTAGACATAGCGGCGGGTGGTCGCGAACGCGGTCATGGTGTTGGCAAGACACAGCGACTGCCAAAGGGTTCTTTCAATCTCGGGCGTCAGGCCCAGCTGCGCCGTCGTGCGCGTGAGCATGGGTCCGTGCATACCGCTGGCATTGCCGCGTCCCATTTCGTCCCAATAGTTGCGGGCGAGCTCCAGCTTGGCGCGATCCGGCACCTTGACCTGGGTCATAGCGACGAGATCGTCGAAACCGGCCTCGCCTGCGGCTTCCTGGGCGAGAAACCACTTGAGGTCCTCGAGGCCTGCCGAGCCTTCCAGCCAGTCGAAGAGTGGATCCCACTGGCCGGGCCCGTGGTCCTTCAGCTTTTCGAACCAGATAATAAACGCATTCGCCTCGGTGGGCACGTCGGCGACAAGAGGCGCGATGTGAGCGCGAAACGCCTCGATGAAGGCGCCTTCCACGCGTTTCATTCTCGCGTCGTCGTCAAGTTCGGACTGCCAGGCGCTCGACGGTGTCGCCATCGCCAATCGACGACGGTTCCAATGCGCCAAGCCGCTATGCAGTGCTTCTGCATCGGGAAACTCTGGACTAAAGGCGCCCAGGCCAGACAATCGATCACCACCAAACACCAGGTGACTCCCTATATAAACGCCGATAAGGGCGCACGTATGAGGTGTTAACGGGGCTCGGGGCCTGACGTTCCTAAGTTGGACGCCAGACAAAGGCGGGTTGCGGAACTGGCCATGCCTCTCTCAAAGCGGGCGGTGTGGCGAGATCTGGGAGCCGATCCAGGGTTTGAGCGAGACGCAATCCCTACACTTCGGGATTTGCGTCAGGCTAGGGTCGGCACAGGCTCCTGAACGCCACGACCGGCGCGGGTCACCAGGTTGAGCTCGCAGAAACGAGCGATTTCCTCGTTGTAGGCTTCGGACCGTTCCAGGAAACCCATGTGATTGGCGTCGTCGATCACCCGCAGGCTGGCGAACGGGGCTTGGCCTGCAATGTGCTCGCTGGCCTCCTGCTTGGTGACGATATCCTTGTCGCCCGCCAGAATGAGGCACGGGACAGAAGCTTTCACGATGGCGTCGTGCGCATCCCAGCGGAACATCGCCAGATTGCCGCGCGCCGAGGCCGCGGGCGGATTGCGTGTGGCTAGCAAGGTAGTCTGTTCCAGTTGGCTGCGAGTCACCTGGCTGGCGAAACCGATCCGGTTGGCCATATGCGCTGAGCCGCTCAGATAGCTCTGCCAGGCGCCCAGCCAGGCGAGGGGCTGCAGCCAGATCGCCAGGCGGAACACCGGCTCCAGAACTGGCCAGCGCAGAGCCAGGGCCAGGGGGCTCAGCACCATGGTCTTGAGCGGATTGATATAGGTCGTGTTGACCAGCACCAGTCCCGCGACTTGGTCGGTCAGGACCTCCGGGTGGTCGCGCACGAGCGTCAGGATGGTCATGCCGCCGATGCTGTGGCCAACCAAGATGGCTGGCTTGCCGTTGGTGAGCGACAGCAGCGCTTTTAGGTCTGTGGCGAAGTGAGACAGATCCACGGTCGAGCCGCTAGCGGCTCGTGATCGCCCCAGCCCCGGCAGGTCCCACACGATGACCCGGAAGCGTTGCGAGAGGTGACGGCGCAGATAGTACCAGATGGTGCTGTCCAGGCCCCAACCGTGGGTGAGGATGACCGTCGGAGCGTCCGCAGGTCCATGCACCTCCACATAGAGGTTCGAACCCGTTGGGCTGGCGATCATTTGATGCTCGCCGCGCTCGGCGCGTGTGGGGTCTTCGTCGGCCTTGGTCAGGAGCGGCGTCAGCACCAGCCGGCCCAGACACGACCAGGCAAGCAAGGCGAGAGCCGTCCATAGTCGCCAGTGTTCGCGGACGTGATGCGAGACGTCATAAGCGTCCATGACCCATGAGCCCTGATACCAAGACCACAGAAGATAGGCCGCGGCGGCTAGCATACCCCAGGAGGCGAGCGACAACACGAGGCCGGCAAGGATAATCGGGGGCATGCGGTGGTCCCGATAGCGGGAAGAAGCGAGGGACTGCCTAATGGGTCGCCCGTACGAGCGTTCCATCGGGCGGGAACCGGAACACCCTTGATCTGCGTCCGTTAGCGATGGCCAAACCGGGGAAACGCCATGACGACCGAGCCGCTCGCGGAGCTCTTGAAAGCGCTCGCCGCCAGGAATTACCGCTTCATCACGCCGACGCCTTCGACCTGTCGGCGGATGGCTGGCAAGGCGCTGACCGGGCGTCCCGACCTGAGAGATATCTTTGGCTGGAGCCGCGCCTTCGCCCAATGCGATCTGGACCCGGCGCTCTGGGCGCTGCTCGATCAGGCCGGAGCCCTGACCTGGGACGCCAGCGGCTGGCGATCCCGCTTCAGGGTATCGACCGTCCACGAGCGGTTGTTCCTGCACTCGGCCTTTCCCGCCAACACAGCCGACGCGATTTTTCTGGGTCCTGACAGCTATCGTTTCGCCGACCTGATCGCGGCTGGACTGGCAACAGGGGGGCACGTCCGGTCTATCCTCGATATCGGTACAGGAGCGGGCGTCGGCGGACTTGTCGCCGAGCGTTATGCGCCCGGCGCCAAGGTCTTGCTCAGCGACGTCAATCCAGCGGCCCTGGACCTGGCGCGCGTCAATGCCAGCCACGCCCATGCCGACTTCGAGGTCCGCGAAGCGAGCGGGCTGGAAGGCGCGCTCATGGATCTGGATCTCATCGTCGCCAATCCGCCCTATGTCGCGGGCCAATCGGGACGCACCTACAAGGATGGCGGCGACATGCACGGCGCCCGGCTATCGCTGGATTGGGCGACAGCCGGCATGGCGCATCTGGCGCCCGGTGGCCGGTTCATCCTCTACACGGGCAGTACGATCCTGGATGGCGGGAGCGACCCCCTCCGGGAAGCGTTGGAAGAAGCCGTCGCCAAGACGGACTACCAGCTTGGATATCGCGAACTGGACCCAGACATCTTTTCCCGCGAACTACGAGGCGAAGCCTATGCCGCCGCAGAGCGTATCGCCGCTGTCGCCGCCGTGATCACGCGACCGAGCTAGCCCTGGACGCCGCTTCGACCAGCGGGTCCAGAGGCCGCCGGGTGTTGAGGTCCAAGCCGTCGCCGCTGGCCAGCACATGCAGCCGAACATCATGTATCGACAGCGCGTTCTCGGTGCGCGCCTCGGCGATGTTGGAGGCGGTGACCCCCTCGGCGTCGACGACATAGACCGCCCCGTGGCCGATCACCCGGAAGGCCTCCCCCTCGACGACGATGGCCGTGTCCTCGTCGATGCCGACGCCCAGGATGCGCGGGCTCTGGGCGACGGCGCCGAGCAGGCGACCGATCCGGCCGCGCTCGGCGAAGTGTTGATCGATGATCACGTCGCGCACCAGTCCCAGACCCGGCGCCATGCGCAGGTCGCCGATCCTGTGAGTTTCGGCGCTGGCGCCGCCCACCATCATTGTGTCGCTCATGACCGAAGCTCCGGCCGACGTCCCGGCCACGACGCCGCCCTCGCACCAGATCTGACGAATGCGGGCCTCGATCG
Organism: Caulobacter sp. DWR1-3-2b1; assembly: GCF_049895765.1. Lineage (NCBI taxonomy): Bacteria > Pseudomonadati > Pseudomonadota > Alphaproteobacteria > Caulobacterales > Caulobacteraceae > Caulobacter > Caulobacter sp. DWR1-3-2b1. Next base: position 33,495 of record NZ_JAFCSZ010000016.1, on the reverse strand, counting down.
GCGTGTCGCCGATCTGGCTGCTGATCCGCAATTGGTCGCCGCCGGAGAAGAAGACGCCTGCCGCGCCCTCCAGCAACGCAAGCTTGTCTTCCCAGTGAGTCTCGCCGCGGTCCTTGACATACAGCTCGACCAGATCGGTTACGCCCAACGCGTCGAACGCCTTTTGATAGGTCTCGAAATAGCCCTCCGGCGCGTGTGAGGCGATCGTGGCGATCACCAGCCGTCCGCCCTTCAGCCGCTCTGCTACCGCCCTGAGGATAGCCATATCGCCTTCCTTGTCCTCATGACCGCCGATGATGACCAGAGGGCCTTCGGTCGTGTTGGCTTGGGTCAAGAAAGCTCTCCTGAGGCATCCTGCGCCCGTTCGGTGAAAGCACGCGCCGCCTGGCCGGCTCGCGCATGGGCCACCGCGAACTGCGGGCTGTTGTGGCCCCAGTCGAGACGGCCGTCGGCGTCGATGACGATCAGCCCGGCCTCTCCGCCCACCCCGGCCAGCCGCGTCAGGGCGGCCTCGATGGCGGGGCCTGGCGGCACGGCTTCCAGGCTGTGGATCAGGCGCGCCGCCAAGGTCGTTCGGATCAGGCTTTCGCCGTCGCCAGAGAGCGAGACGGCCCCGATGGCGTCGTCGGCGTAGAGCCCGCAACCCGGAAGAGGGGAATCCCCCACGCGACCCTGAGGACAACCCGCGAGCCCACCCGTCGATGTTCCGGCCGCCAGGTGTCCCTGGATGTCCAGGGCGACGCAGCCAACGGTGTCGCACCCTCCGTCTGGACGCTCGACGGCGAGGTCGCCGGGCGCGCACATCTCGCCGTCATGGGCCCGCGCGAAGCATTCGGCCCCATGGCCCACCAGCAGGACTTGGCGCTCGGAAAGCATGGAGGCGGCGACGGAGATCGGGTGGCGCAGACCGCCGACCGCAGCGACCGCGCCAACGTCCAGCGTGCGTCCGTCCATGATCGCCGCGTTGCACTCGACCTGGCCCTGCGCGTTCAAGACCGAGCCGTAGCCGGCGTTGAAGGTGGGATCGTCTTCCAAGACGCGGATGGCGGTCTCGACGGCGTCCACGGCGCTGCCGCCTGCCTCCAGTATGGCTTGTCCCGCCACGAGGGCGAGCAGGCAGCCGCTACGGTGGGCGTCTTCCAGTTCTGGAGCGATGGATTTGGCGCCGCCGTGGACGATGATGGCCCAGGACGGACGCTCCGCCTGAGGCTCGATCATGGGATCAGGCAACGGCGCCTTCAAACTCTCCAAGATCCCACTCGGTAGGTCGATCGGTGTTGGCGGCGGGGCGGAACGCCTCGACCTGCCGCCAGGCCGCGTCAACGCCGGTTGGGAAGACGAGCACCAGATCGCCGGGACGCGCCATTCGCAGCGCCGTGGCGATGGCCTCGCTCTCGTTGAGGATCCGATGCAGGTGCTCGTACGGGAAGCCGGCGGCAAGGGCGCCTTCGGTCAACAGCGACACCACCGTTCCAGCCGGTCGGCCTCGACCATCGGGCCGTTCACGGAAGATCAGGTCGTCGAAGAGGTCCGCCGCGATCTCCCCCATCTCGACGATGTCCGCGTCGCGTCGGTCGCCCGGGATGCTGACGACCCCGATCACTCGCCCCACCGAGGGGCGAAGGCGCTTGATCAGGTCGCCGACCGCGCGCATGGCGGCCGCGTTGTGGGCGTAGTCGACGATGACCCGGAAGCCGTGGCCGTCATGGACATTGAACCGCCCCGGATTGTCGCTGCGGGAGGAGTTAAAGCCGCGCAAAGCGCTTGCTATTACGTCCACCGGGACGCCCTGAGCATAGCCGATGGCAATTGCGGCCAGGGCGTTGGCGACGTTGAATTCGGCCAGCCCGCCCAGGGTCGCCGGGATCTCATCGGTGTGCAGGACGCCGCGCCGTTCCCCCCGGTGATGAATGACGAGTTCGCCGCCCCGGGGCGAGGGCTCCCGGACGATCAAGAGACCGCCATCATCGGCATGACGTCGCATCTCCGTCGACAGATCATCGCCGCCCTTGAGGGAGAAATAGGCGATCCGTCCGCCGGCGTGTCGCGCCATCCCGAGGGTGAGGGGATCGTCGCCGTTCAGGACGCTGACGCCGCGCCTGCCGACCGCTTCGGCGACGATCGACTTGACCGCGGCCAGATCCTCCAAGGTGTCCACGCCCTTGAGCCCGAGGTGATCGGAGGTGACGTTTAGCACCACGCCCACATCGCAGCGGTCGAAGCCGAGCCCCTCGCGCAACATGCCGCCACGCGCGGTTTCCAGCACGGCGACCTCGACCGTAGGATCGCGCAGAACCATCCGCGCGCTTTTCGGGCCGCTGGCGTCGGCCGTGAGCAGGCATTCGTCGTCGATATAGACGCCGCTGGTGCTGGTCAGTCCGACGACCTTTCCCTGTTCGCGGAAGATCTTGGCCGCCATGCGGCCCACAGTCGATTTGCCGTTGGTCCCGGTGATCGCGACGATCGGGATTCGCGAGCGGGAGCCTGGCGGGTACAGATGGGCCAGGACGGCGCGGGCCACATCGCGAGGCTGCCCTTCGGAGGGCTCCAGATGCATGCGGAAGCCTGGCGCCGCGTTGACCTCGACAATGCCGCCGCCGGTCTCGCGAACGGACTGGGCGATGTCAGGCGCGATGAAGTCGATGCCAGCGATATCCAGGCCCACGGTCAGGGCGGCGCGGCGGGCGATGGCGGCGTTGTCGGGATGGATCACATCTGTGCGGTCGATCGCCGTTCCACCCGTCGACAGGTTGGCCGTGGCGCGCAAGGCGACCAGTTGGCCCGCCTTGGGGATGTCGTCGAGGCCAAGATCGACCCTACTCAGCATCTCGCGGAGGTGATCGTCGACGACGATGCGGGTCATCACCTGCTCATGACCAACGCCTCGGCGAGGATCTTGATTGGTTCGGTCGATCAATTTGGCGACCGTCGAGGCGCCGTCGCCAATAACCTGGGCCGGGACACGCTGGGCGACCGCCACCACCTTGCCTCCGACCACCAGGATGCGGTGGTCGCGGCCCTCGAACTGCTCCTCGACCACTACGCGGCGGCTGTGCCTGGCGGCTTGCTCGAAGGCCCAACGCACCGCTTCGGGCGTGCGCAATCCAATGTTGACGCCGCGACCGTGGTTGCCGTCCAGCGGCTTGACCACCACCAATCCGCCAAGGCGGGCGGCTTCGGCGACGGCCTGATCGGCGCTGCGCACCACGGCGCCGCGAGGGGTCGGCACGCCGACCGCCGAAAGCACCGCCTTGGTAAGGCCTTTGTCACCGGCGGTTTGCACTGCGATCTGCGAAGTCTCCCCAGTAATGCTGGCGCGAAGGAGCTTTCGGCGCGCGCCGAGACCAAGCTGCACGAGGCTTTGGGCGTCAAGCCGTTCGACCGGAATGCCGCGTCGACGCGCTTCGGCGACCAGTGATCGGGTCGTGGGACCCAAAATCTCGCCCTTGCAAATAACGCGCAGCGCCGTGATCGCAGCGTTCAGGTCGAAGGGGGCTTCCACGCCGCCAGCGAAAGGCGCAGCCACCATGTTGAGGTTGGCCGTGCCCTGCAGGATGCGCGGCAGCAGGCTGTTGACGGTCTCGATCGCTACGCGGCCGGCGACGCGGCCAAGGCCTTCGGTCTCGTAGACATAGAGGATGTTGTAGACACCCGGCTGGCCCTTGACCGACCGGGTCTTGCCCCGGCTGACCTCGGCTCCCGCAAGACGCTGAAGCTCCAGCGCCACGTGCTCGATCACATGCCCCAGCCAGGTTCCTTCCCGAAGCCGCCGGACAAAGCCGCCGGGTGAGCGAAAGCAGCAGCCATGCCTCTCCAGTCCGGGCAGGGCGACCAAAAGTCGATCGGTGAAGCCGGGTAGACGCTGGCTCGGCCACGCTTCGAGCGGGCCAAGGTCAAGCTGAACCCTCATCATCGGACGACGGCTGTAGAGATGCGGCCCGCGATAGGTCGATGTTTCGAGGACGCGCATTCAAGCCGCCTCGGCGCTGATCAAATGATGCTCGCGCGCCGGAGCCTGGGCGGCGCAGATATCGCGGATGATCAACGCCGCGGCCAATGACTTGGAGCGCACGATACCGCCCGCGCGCCGCCGATCGTCGGCATCCGTGGTCTGCCAGCACCAGCCTTCGGCCTGGGGATGGATTGAGAAGCGTACCGGATTCGAGACGTCGCTCATGACTGCCGCCCTCGCGTGAGAAGGCTGCACAAACGAAGCCCCGCCAACCCGGTTCCCAAGGGGGGTGTCGACAGAAACCCCTGTGCCAACCCCTGCGCCGTCGGGGTTTTTCTGCAATGCGCCGCGTCGTTCGGCCCGGGAACCTGGGCGGCCAATTTGCGCTCAAACAATCCCAAACCACGCAGAGGCATGCCATGCACACGCCGAACGTTCTCAGCGCCTGTTCGACGGCTTCCGAAGACCTGGGCGTCGCCGTCCAGCAGAAGCTGTCTCACTGGAACCATCAGCGGCTCGATCCAACGGCTCCTTCCCAGACTTGGGAAGCTGAACTGACCGCCGACGCGGAGATGCGTCTTATTGAAGGGCGCTTCGTGGAGGGACAGCGCGAAGCGGTCGCGGCGCGGGCGCTCGAGGCGGCTACCGACGTGGCTGGCTTCATCGATTGGTTCGAAGGCTTGAAGGCGATCGGGCCAGGACAGAACGATCCGCTGTTCCCCTGACTCGCCACCAGCGCCTCGCTCGAGGAGATGCGCTGGTTCCTCCTTCAGGAAGTGGCCGGCGAGGCGGGCTTCGACGACCTCGTCGCCTTGACCCAGGTCAACATGCCCACCCAGGCAAAGTTGGAGCTCGCGCGCAACTATTGGGACGAAATGGGGCGCGGCGCCCAAGCTGGCATGCATGGTCCGATGCTGGACCAACTGGCCAAGGCCCTGGCGCTGGAGCCCACCATAGAAGGGACCGTTCCAGCCTCCCTGGCCATGGGCAATTTGCTGGTCGCCTTCGCCACCAACCGCCGCTACGCCTATCATGCGATCGGCGCGCTGGGCGTCGTCGAGCTCACCGCGCCTTGGCGCGCCGATCTGGTCGCCCAGGGGCTTAAGCGGCTGGGCGTCGGCAAGGAGCGCAAGTATTTCGCACTCCATGCCACACTCGACATCGCCCATTCCGAAGCGTGGAACGCCGAGGTGCTTATGCCGCTGGTTCGCGACCGTCCCGACTGCGCCAGATATATCGCCGAGGGCGCCCTGATGCGGCTGGGGGCGGGGCGCCGATGCTTCGAAGCCTATCGCGCATCGTTGTGGCCTGCCGCCGCTGCGGCCGCCTAAGGCGCGCAGGCGTCCGCAGATCAGCCCGCCCTGTGACCTCTGGCCTGACCGACATCAGCCGCCGCGGCGGCAGTTTGGGCAGGGCGATCCTTGGGCTCGGCGCCGACGATCCTGGCGACGGCGAGATTCGAGGCCACATTGCCAAGCGTTCGGAAAATGTCGGGAATGGTTTCGATGGCAAGCAGCAGGGGCAGGACCTGTAGCGGCACGCCCATGGCAAGGCAGACCGGCCCGATGGTCGCGAAGAACGACACCTGAGACGGCAGGCCGACGGCGGCCAGGCTCACGGCCGCCGCAACCATGATCCCCACAACCGCCACGCCCGGCGTTATGGCCACGCCGTGCAGGTGGGCCAGGTAGATCGCTACGGCAATATTGGCCGCCGCGCTCGCGGCGCGAAAGACCGAGACTGACAGGGGCAACACCACCTCAGCTGCGCCCGGCCCAGTGCGCAAGGTCGCAGCGGCGCCGATTATGGCCGGCAGGCAGGCTAGCGACGATTGCGTTCCCAGGGCGATGACCTGCACAGGCAGGGCGGCCTTGCCGAACGCTACGGGAGAGATCCGGCCGACGATCACCACCAGCAGGTACGCAAAGACGGTTGCGGCCAGGCAGGCGGACACGACTATCCAGACGTAATGGAGCAGGGCGCCGGCCGCCCCGACTCCCATCCCGGCGCCGACGTCAAAGCCAAGCGCCGCCACCCCGAAGGGACCCGCCAGCAACACCCAGCGCACGATGACCAGCCTGGTGGCGACGATGGCCTCGAAAAACCGGACCAGAGGCGTGCGCAGATCGGCCTCGATCCGGCTCGCTGCGAAGCCGAAGAACAGAGCGAAGACCACCAGCGGCGCCATGCTCGTCCCGGCGGCGGCCTTGATCGGATTCGGCGGAATGATTCCGGCAAACCATGCGCCGGCTGCCGCCATCGGCGGCGGGCCGACTTCTCTCTATGACATCAGCGAAAAGCTGACGGCGGCTACGGCATGGCCAAGCTGGGTTTCGACGGCGGGCAGGTGGTTTTCGGCGCCCGCTTCGAGACCATGAAACAGAAGATTTCCGGCTTTACCCAAGCCGGAACCACGGTGACGCCGCTGGTGGTCGAAAACGACTACACCGACATCTTCCCCAGCGTGAATGCCAGGTTCGACCTCGGCGACGATATGGTGCTGCGCGGCGCCGTACAGCGTGGCATCGCCCGGCCGTCGTTTGGCGCGATCCGCACCGGAGCCTCGATCAACGACACCAGGTCGCCGCGCACGGTATCGGGCGGTAATCCCCGCCTGAAACCGGAATACACCTGGGGCGGGGACGTCTCGTTCGAATACTACCTGTCCAGCGACAGCGTGGTCTCGATTGGCGGCTTCTATCGGGGCGTAGACAATGTGCTCTACGGCGCACGCACCAAGGTGACCGACGAAACCTATGACGCCGGCGGCATCGATCGCACGGGCTACGACTTCGTTTCGACGCTGAACGGCAGCAACGGCAAGCTTTACGGCGTCGAGCTGAACTATCAGCAGAGCTTCCGCAGCCTGCCGGCGCCGTTCGACGGCCTAGGCGTCAGCGGCAACCTCGCCCTGCTGGATGGCCAGTTCGATACGCCCGCCCGCAAAGGCGCGCCTTTCCCGGGCACGTCCAAGACCGCGGTCAACACCGCGATCTCCTACGAGAAATACGGCGTATCAGCCCGCCTCACCTACCAATGGCGCGACGACTGGGCCGACACCTTGGGCGGGCTGGGCCTCGGCTCCGGTGGCGACGAGTTCCGCAAGGCCTGCGGCAATCTGAATCTGACCCTGCGCTATGCGCTGAACTCGAACCTGACCCTGTTCGCCGACGCCTCCAACCTGACCGACGAAACCTACATTGCTTACGAGGGCGACACCAACCACCCACTCGGAAGTGGAACAGATCGGTCGCCGGTTCATGGCCGGCCTTGCGCTTCAACTTCTGACCCGGAGACCATTCGTGAAAAAGCTTCTGCAAAGCGTCGCGTTCTCGACCCTGCTGGCCGCCGCGATTTTCCCGGCCGCGACGTCCGCCCTGGCCCAGACCGCGCCGGCCATCGTCCGGGCCGAGAACGGCCATGTTCTGCTGATCGACGGCGGCATGAACTTCCGCGATCTCGGCGGCTATCTCACCGCCGACGGCCGCACAGTCAAGTCGGGCCTGGTCTATCGCTCGGCCCAACTCGGCAACGTTACGCCGGAGGGCTTCGAACAGCTTAAGTCGCTGGGCGTTCGCTCCAATATCGACCTGCGCTCCACCGACGAGCGCAAGGCCGAGCCGATCAAGTGGCCGGCCGACATGGGTGTGAAGGTTCATCAGACCGACTATCCGATGGACATGGCCCCGTTCATCGCTCTGTTCAGCAAGGGAACGGCGACCACCGAAGAAACCCGGGCGCTGATGACCGGCTTCTACAGTGAGGTGCCCTTCACCTTCGCGCCGCAGTAGGCCACTTTGGTGCGACAGGTTCTGGACGACGGCGCGCCTGTGGTCTTCAACTGTTCGGCCGGCCAGGACCGCACCGGCGTGGCCGCCGCCCTGATCCTGACTCTGGTCGGCGTTCCGCGCGAGACGGTGACCCAAGACTATCTGCTGTCGAACACCTATTACAAGCCGGCCGCCAAGCCAGGCGCCGAGGATCCCGCCGTCGCCATGTTCCGTCGCCTGCCGCCCGATGTGGTCCAGGCCCTTATGGGCGTGGACGCGCGATATCTCGACGCGGCTTTCGCGGCCATCGAGGCGCGCGAGGGCGGCTGGAAACGCTATGTCGAACAGGATCTGGGCCTGACGTCCGCAGATCTGGCCCTGCTCAGGGCGAAGCTGCTCACCTGACAGGAGGGCGACGCGCCCGGCGGGCATGCGGTCGGTCAAGTCCGGTTGATCGACACGCCTCCATCCACCAGGGTCGCCGTGCCGGTCATGAGGCTCGATGCGTCCGACGCCAGAAAAGCAGCAGCGTTGGCGATCTCTGTGGGTTGAGCGATCCGCTTCAGGGCGTACAGTCCAGAGACGAAAGCCAGCGCTTCGGGGGTGTTGGCCACCATCCGGCCCATTGGCGTGTCGATACCGCCGCAGAGCAGCGCATTGGCGCGCACGTTCTGGGCTCCGAACTCGGCGGCGATGACCTGAGTCAGGCCGACCAGCCCTGCCCTTGCCGAAGCATAGGCCGCCATGCCTGGAAAACCCACGGTGTGGCCGACGAAGGTGGAGGTGAAGATTATCGAGCCGCCGCCGCGTGCGAGCATGGCGGGAATCTGGTGCTTGGCGCCAAAAAAGGCGCCGGTCAGGTCGATGTCGTTGGTCTCGCGCCAATCGGAGGCCGAAATGTCCGGGGTTGGCCCCATTTCGGGAATGGCGCCGGCGTTGTTGAATGCGATATCCAGTCCGCCGAACTGATCGGTGGCGGTTTGCGCCAAGGTAATGGCGGTCTCTTCCTCGCGAACATCGCCGGCCACCGCGACCGCCTCGCCGCCGTCGGCCCTGATCGTCGCGACGAGGTCTGCAAGTTCGGTTTCACGCCGCGACGACACTACAACCTTGGCGCCGAGCCGCGCAAACAACCGGGCGGTGACGTGACCGATGCCAGAGCTGGCGCCGGTCACGATGGCGACCTTGTCCTTGAGTAGATGCACGGTGATCCCTCCTGAAAGAAGGCCCACGTCCCACGGCCGCCGCCCTCCGGCGACCCGAAACTTGCGATCAATTTGGTTCAAGCTTGGCCGGGTTGGTGGCGCGACCATGACCCACTTGTTGCAACCGCTCGCATTATTGATGGTGCTGATCTGCGGCAGGCCACTTCCAGCCTGTACCGACAATTTACGGCAGCCTTGCGCCCGGTGAAAACCCGAGTCACTCTCTGTCTTAACAACGATAACATTCAGGGAGGGCGTCGGGGCATGGCCAGTGAACGCTTCGATTATATCGTCATCGGCGCCGGCTCGGCGGGTTGCGTGCTGGCCGCTCGGCTGACGGAAGATCCCAAAATCAAGGTCCTGCTGCTGGAAGCCGGCGGCAAGAACACCTCGATCCTGGTGCGCATGCCGGCCGGTGTCGGCGAGCTGATCAAGGCTAAGGGCGAGCAGAACTGGGGCTTCTGGACCGAGGCCGAACCACACCTGGATGGCCGCAAGCTCTGGTGGCCGCGCGGCCGGGGCCTGGGCGGCTCCTCGGCGATCAACGGCATGATCTATATCCGTGGCCATGCGCGCGACTACGACCAGTGGCGGCAGATGGGCCTGTCGGGCTGGTCCTATTCGGAAGTGCTGCCCTATTTCAAGCGCTCCGAAACTCATCATGGCGGCGCCGACGCCTACCATGGCGAAAGCGGTCCGCTGCACGTGTCGAAGGGCGAGTCTGTCAGCCCCTTCTATCCGGCCCTGATCGAGGCGGGGCGTCAGGCGGGCTACAAGACCACTCGCGATTTCAACGGCTATCAGCAGGAGGGCTTTGGGCCTTACGATCTGACGATCCGCGACGGCAAGCGCTGGAGTGCAGCGGCGGCCTATCTGTCGGCGGCCTTGTCGCGACCAAACCTGATCTGCGTGACCGAGGCCCGGACGACAAAGATCCTGATCGAGAAAGGCCGCGCCATCGGTGTCGACTATGTGGTCGGCAAGGGCGGCGAGAAGCGCACGGCCTATGCCGACGCCGAGGTGCTGCTGAGCGCCGGCGCGGCGCAGTCGCCACAGATCCTGCAGTTGTCGGGCATCGGCGCGCCCGATCTGTTGAAGAAGCACGGCGTGGCCGTGGTCCAGGAATCGAAGGGTGTCGGCGCCAACCTGCAGGACCACCTCGATGTCAGCCTGTCTTGGACGACCAAGAACCTAACGACCGCCTATTCAGCCAATAAGGGTCTCAAGAAACTGGGCACCGGCCTCTCCTATATGCTGATGGGCAAGGGCCTGGGCCGGCAGCAATTCCTGGAGAGCGGCGCGTTCCTGAAGTCGCGGCCGGATCTGGACCGCCCCGACCTGCAGATCCATGCCGTGCTGGCCATCATGCAGGATCACGGCAAGACCCAGGTCGAGAAGGACGGCTTTACCCTGCATGTCTGCCAGTTGCGGCCCGAAAGCCGGGGCGAGGTTGGGTTGCGCTCGGCCGATCCGTTCGACGACCCGACCATACTGGCCAACTATCTGGCCGCCGACGAGGATCGCCGGGCCCTGCGCGAAGGCGTCCGCATGGCGCGCGAGGTGGTGGCCCAGGCCGCGCTCGATCCCTATCGCGACGCCGAGTACGCCCCGGGCGCCGATGTGAGCGCCGACGCCGACATCGACGCCTGGATCCGCGCCAAGTCCGAGACCATCTATCACCCGGTCGGCACATGCCGGATGGGCGCGGCGGGCGATCCGCTGGCCGTAGTCGATGACCAATTGCGAGTGCAAGGCATCTCGGGACTACGGGTGGTGGACGCCTCGGTCATGCCGACCCTGGTGGGCGGTAACACCAATGCGCCGACCATCATGGTGGCCGAGCGGGCGGCCGACCTTATCCTTGGCAAGGCCGCGCTCCCGCCGATAGATGTGCCGGTGTTCGAGGACGGGCGCGCCGTCGCGGCCTGAGCTCTCTTTCGGAGTTTGAGTGAATGCAACGTCGCCCCCTTGGCCGGTCCGGCCTCTCGACCGCCCCGCTGGTGTTTGGCGGCAACGTCTTTGGCTGGACGGCTGACGAGGCGACCTCGCATCGCCTGCTCGACGCCTTCGTCGGCGGCGGCTTCAACGCCGTCGATACGGCCGATGTCTATTCGGCCTGGGTTCCGGGGCACGAGGGCGGCGAGTCCGAGGCCGTCATCGGCCGCTGGCTGAAGGCGCGGGGCAGGCGGGACGACGTGCTGATCCTGACCAAGGTGGCCATGTGGCCCAAGCACCCGGGCCTGTCGGCCGCCAATATCGAGGCCGCGGTCGAGGGCTCGCTGCGGCGGTTGCAGACCGACTATATCGACCTGTACCAGTCGCACCAAGACGACGCCGAGACCCCGGTCGAGGAGACGCTGGAGGCCTATGGCCGACTGGTGAAGGCCGGCAAGGTGCGGGCCATCGGGGCGTCCAACTTTACGCCCGCCCGGCTGGCGGAGAGCCTGGCGGCTTCGGCGGCGAACGGCCTGCCACGCTATGAGACGGTCCAGCCGAAGTTCAATCTCTACGACCGCGAACAGGTTGAGGGCGAGATGGCCGCCCTGACGGCGACCGGAGGAGTGGGCGTAATTTCCTTTTACGGTCTGGGCGCCGGCTTCCTGACCGGCAAGTACCGTTCCGAGGCGGATCTGGACGGCCGGGCGCGTCGACACACGATCAAGCGCGAATACATGAACGAGAAGGGCTTTCGGGTGCTGGCGGCGCTGGACAAGGCGGTGGAGGCCACCGGCGCCAGCCACGCCCAGATCGCCCTAGCCTGGATCATGGCCCATCCAGCCATCACCGCTCCGCTCGCCAGCGCCACCAGCGTCGCCCAACTGGAAGAGCTGATGGGCGCAGCCCGGCTGACCTTGCCGACCGAGGTGATCGCCGATCTGGACGCGGCCCTCTAGTCTAGGCGATGCGGCGACCGTCCAGGGTGGCCAGGCGCAGCTGCGGGCCTTCCTGGTCGGCCAGGCCCAGCGACTGGATCTGGCGCACACCCAGCTCATAGGCCGGACGCCCCTCCAGCCGCGCCATGATCGCGATCGGCTGATAAATGCCCAGGAATCGATCGGTTTCGCCGTTCACACCGCGCAGGGGGGCGAACATCACCTCCATGCCGACGGAGGGCACGCCTTGGGCCCGGATGTCGGCGGTGACGACTATGGGCTGGCAGCGGCGGCGGGCGATCTCCAGCGAAGATTTCAACTCCAGCCGGTGCGACAGGGCCCACAGGCTCAGCAGGTCCTCGTTCCGGAGGTCGCGGGCGTGCAGATCGGTCAGAAAACCGCCGGTCAAACGAAAGGGCATCCGGCCCAGTTTCTCGCGTCCGGCGATGAAAACCTGCGGCAGAAGGTCGGTGAAATCGCCCGGATCGATGTCGGCGCGCGCCGGCGCCGGCGCGTCGCCTTTGCGATCACGCCAATAGTCTATCAACCGTTGTGTGCTTGGATGGAACATCGTCGTCCCCTCGGCGGGCCATTCCACGGCTGTTTTTCGCCGCACGAGGCTTGCTGGGAGACTTGGGCCAGAGCCCCGATCGTCCCGTTTTGGCGCAAGCCTGCCGGGAGGGCGGGTGACGGCCCGATTCTTGCTGGCCGAACGGTTAGACGACGTCGTGTGAAGGGGATCGCCATGAAGGCGCCGAAACGATCGATGCGCAGGTTGATGTGGGGCTTTGGCGCCCTGCTGGGAAGCCTGATGCTGGGCGGCGCGGCCAATGCGCAGTGCGGCAACAGCTGCCCGCCTCCGCCGCCCGTCTGCTGCAAGCCGCCGCCGGCTCCGCCGAAGCCTCCCAAGCCGCCCAGCACCCCGTGCTGCACGCCGGGTCACAACGTCAATATTCCGGGCGTGAACATCAATGTGGGCGCGACGGTGATCGTCAATGCCAATGCCAGCGCCTCGGCGGGAGCCGTGGCCGGAGCGAGCGCGGGGGCCGGAGCAGGCGCCGGGGCTGGCGCGACCACCAATGTCTATTACGGCGGCGGCAGCCACGGCGGCTACTATTCCGGCCCGATGTCGACCGGCTATATTCAAGGCCTGAATGTCGAGGGCGGCGAGATGCGTCGCCGCGCGTCGTATGAGGCCACCCGCACCAAGCTGCGCCGCGTTGTCATCCGGGCTGTCTGCCTGGACGATCGCGACGTGCCGCACCCGGCCTCGCAGGTCACGCCCGACCGCGACATCGATGATCGCTATGACGGTGAGCTCTATCGCTGCATCGCCGGCTCGCGGATGCAGTACGTGATCGGCGACTATGAGGGCGTGACCGACATCAGCAACAAGGGCGCCCAGACCTATATCTGCGCCAAGAACGAAGCCCTCTACCACTCGCCGCGCGGCGGCCAGGGCGCCCAGGCGGGTACGCTGATCTGCCGTCCGCAACGTCCGGCCCGCGACTGCAACGAGCGCTCGCTGCTGCGTCGCTTCGGCGCCGGCGTGAAGATCCTGACCATCCTGACCAGCGAGACCTACACGGCCTATCGTGAGGAACAGGTCCGCGAGACCAGCGCATCGTCGATGAGCTTCAGTCTCGATGGCGGCGTCGGCGGCGTGGTCTACTAAACCCGTTTCCTTCGGCGAAGAATTGGGCCCTCCCGTCGCCGACGGGAGGGCCCTTTCGTATCTACTCGCCTTCCGGCTTGACCAGCACGCTCCAGGACTTGTCGTCGCCCAGGAAGGTGCGGGCGGCCTTCTGGACGTCGGCGGCCTTGACCCGCTCCAGACCGGCGATCACCGAGCGGGTGGAGTCCAGGATGCGCGGATCGGTCTGGGCGCCTGACAGATTGCCCAGCCAGTACTCGTTGGTGACCCGCGACTTTTCGATCTGGTCGATACGCGGCTTCTTGGCGCGGTCCAGCTCGTCGGCCGTGACGGGCTTGTCGCGCAGGTCGGCGGCGATCTGGCGGATCGAGGCGGCGACGGCGTCCAACTGCTCGGGCGGCACCTCGACGCTGACCGACAGATAGCCCCAGTCGGTGAAGACCACGCTGTGGGTGGCCCCGGCCGAGGGAGAATAGGTGGCACCCTGCTTTTCGCGCAGTTCGTCTGTCAGTCGCAACTGCATCACTTGGGCCAGGACCGAGGTGTCGCGCGAACGCTGCAGGTCGGAGAACAGGTCGTCGGTTCGCCAGGTCATGAACAGCTGGGCCTGGTCGGCGCGGCCCTTGTGGGTCAGCACCACCGGCGTCCTGGAGGGCGCGGGGAAGGGAACCTGACGCGCGGCGACCGGGGCGGCGACACCCGGGCGGGGCGGCAGTGCTCCAAAGGTTTCGGCCACGGCCGCGACGGCCTTGTCGACGGTGATGTCGCCGACCACGACCACCTCGATCTCACCCTTGCCGAGCGGATCGGTGACCACGGCCTTCAAGCTGTCCAGCGAGGCGGCTGCGATGTCCGCGCGGGACGGGAAGGTCCAGCGCTTGTCGCCATTGTGCAGCAGGCCGCTGAGGTCGCGTCCGATCACACCGCCTGTGGTGGTTTCCAGCTGGTCGTGGATGGTGCCGTAATAGGTCTTGATCCGCGAGAAGGCCTCCGGCCGCCAGCCGGGCTCCATCGCAAAGCCCGCCAGAACCTGCAGCTCCGTACCGACATCCTCCGGGCGTGTGCGGCCGCTCAGGGTAAAGGCGTCATCCTCGACACCGAGGGCGGCGTTCCAGATCTTGCCGTTCAGCACCCGCTCCATGTCCTGGGCGCTGATCTGCTTGAGGCCGCCTTCGATGAAGGCCGAGCTAGACCACAGGGGGCTCTGGGCGCCCGAGGGCAGGTTCAGCAGGCCATGGCCGATGCGCGCTTTGATCAGCACCTGATCGTCGCGGAACTTGGTCGGCTTGACCGTCAGGCGCACCCCGTTCTCGAAGCGCACGAAAACCGTGTCGAGATCGGCGACGTCCTTCTGCTCGGCGACCTTGCCGATGGGTCCAAAGCTGGCATAGGGCCAGGCTGTGACGCCGGGCGCGGCCGGCACCAGCACCGCGACCTTGCGGGCGTCGGCATAGGCGGCCAGCACCGTTTTCTCGCCACCCTCGATATTGCTCGGGGACGGAATCAGGATCAGCGGACCCTGGCCGGCGAAGGCCGTCTTCAGCGTTGCGCTGACGCGGTCGGCGGTAAGGCCTTTCACGATCTCGTCGAAGCCCGCGAGGTTTTGGCTGGGGCTGGTGACGGTTTCGCCGTCGCCCAGGGTCCCGACGATGCCGCCGGCCAGGGCGGTGGTGCGCTGGGTGGCCTCGCCCGAGACGGCCGCGACCAGGGATGCGCGCATGCTAGCGATCTCGCGATCCAGCTCATCCTGACGCACGCCGAACTGCACGACGCGCCGTTGTTCCTGATCCAGGGCCGCCAGGGCCTCGCGCCAGCGACCGGGCTGGGCCGTTGCGCCGAGCGTGGTCATGCGCACCGCGCCATACTGGTCGCCGGTGAAGGCGCCGCCGGCGATGAAGGGCGGATCGGCGGCGCGGCTCAGGGCCTGCATGCGCCGGTTCAGCACCGCGAAGCCCAGGTTCTTCAGGGTATCGCGAAGGTCGGTGGCCTTGGTTTCGATCAGGCCATCGGGCGTTCCGGCCCAGGACAGCTGCACCGCTAAGGCCGCGCCGGGCTCGACGATTACCTTGGCGGTTTCGCCGCGCCGGGCCAGCTTGCCGACATCGGGATTGGCGCCGGCCGCGCCCTTGGCGGTCCAGTCGCCGAAGCGGGCCTTGATCTTGGCCTCCATGGCGTTGAGGTCGAAGTCGCCGACTGCCACCAGCACCGCCCGTTCGGGACGATAATAGGCCTCGTAATAGTCACGCAGGCGCTGGGCTGGCGCGGTCTTCAGCACCTCGGTCTTGCCGATGGGAATGCGCTTGGGCGGCAGCTGGCCTTCCATCTGGAAGTCCATCGACTTGATGGCTACGCGATAGCCGGGGCTGTCGCGGGTGCGTTCCTCCGACAACACCACGCCGCGCTCCCGATCGACGGCCTCGGCCGCGATGGTCAGTTCGCCGGCCGCCTCGCGCAGGAGCATCAGCGAGGTGTCGACCGTAGCGTCGTCGGTCTTGGGCAGGTCGAGCTGGTAGATCGTCTCGTCCAGCCCGGTGGAGGCGTTGGTGTCGGCCCCGAACGCCAGCCCATGGCGCTCCAGGATCTTGATCATCTCGCCTTCGGGCACGTTCTTGCTGCCATTGAAGGCCATGTGCTCGAGGAAGTGGGCCAACCCCTGCTGATCGTCGGCTTCCATCATCGAGCCGGTGTCGAACCACAGGCGCAGGGCGGCCTGTTGGGGCGGCGTGGCGTTCTTCATCAGGGCGTAGCGCATGCCGCTGGGCAGGACGCCGAAACGCACACGCGGGTCTGGCGCGACGTCCGAAACCTCGTGCGCCCATTGGCCGGGCTTCAGCGACGCCAGGGTCGGGCCAGCAGGCTGGGCCGGAGCAGCGATAGACTCGCTACCAGGGATAGACGGCAGGGACAGCTTGGGCAGGGCCGAGCAGGCGGCGAGGGACAGGCCCGCGGCGGCCAGGAGCATCAAGCGCGAAGCGCGAATCATAGAAAGCCTGGGGTTGGGTGAGCTTTTCGAAGCCGCACCTTGAGCGCCCGTGAAGGCGCAAGCAAGGCGGGCAGCGCGTAGAGCCTTTAGCCTCACATTAATTTATTTGAGGCGTCTAAAAGGCTCCAAATCAAACAGTTAGAGCGTGGCAAGCGCCGAAACCGCTTACACTTTCGGCTGCCACGCTCTAGCGAATGCCGCGATCAGGCGGCGGCGACGTCGCCGGTCTGGCGGCGCAGACGCCAGAAGCGGATGGTCCGCAGCGCCGAGTCTCGGGGCAAGGCGACGTAAAGCTCGCTATAGGCCTTGGCCTTGCCCATCACGTCATCAGACGGATCCAGGATCAGCAGGGCGAAGGTCAGGAACAGGGCGCGATCGAAATCGGCCGCCTTGCAGACCAAGGCCAGGGCGTCCAGCTCGCGGCGCTCCAGGATCTTGCGGGCCGTGTGGAAGTCGATGTCGGCCATGTCGGCCAAGGCGACCAGGAACAGGGTGGTTCTTTTAGAGCGCAGCATGCTCGCGAGGGCCTGGGGCGTGGCGCCGCCCCTGGCCCTGATGGCGTGGAACTCGTGCTCGGCCTGGGTCAGGTCGGCGGGGAGGGCGCCGTCCTGCTCTGCCACGCGCTTGCGGCCTGCGTTCAATGCGGCTTCCAGCGTGGCGGGATCGACGTTGGCGTTTTTTTCCATGATCCGGTCGCGAAGCCGGGCCTCGACCATGAAGTACATTTCGTTGAGCAGATCGACAGGCAGGCTATGGCGGTCGACGACCGCTTCGTGCAGGGCCGGATTGGCGGCTGCCCGGTCGACGACGGCTTCGTGGGCTTCGCGCGACAGCACCGCGCCCTCGTTGCGGAGCAGGACACCCAAGGTGTCGTCGTCGCCGCGCTGGATGATGGCGTCCGACACGGCGCTGGGCACGCTGGCGCGCTGCGAGATGGCGCGAAGATGATCCTGGCCGCGCGTGCGGGCCACTTCCAGCAGGTCTTCGTCCGAGAGGCTCGATCCTCGCAGGATCGGCTGGGCGATGGTGATACTGTCCAGAGCAAGGGACCGGCTGAGGCCGCGGGGCGCGGTGGGCGCCTGGCTCATGCGTTCGGCGAGTTCGACCTTGACCGCCTCTTCCATCTCACCGGCCAGCTGACCCATGATGTCGTCGAACAAACCCATCTCGACCGGGTCGTGATTGTCGCCGGTGAAGAACATGTCGGTGACGCCGCGCAGCAGTTCGCGGCGCTTGCTGCTCGACGGCTCGTCGGCCAGGGCTATCAGGTCGTGAAGCTTGGACTGCATCAGCGAGAACTGTCCTTGCCGTCGTCGCGGTCGCCGTCCTCGTCGCCGCGCGCGCCGGCCGCCAGCCACTCGGCCGAGCCGTGGCGCGGTTCGTCGTCCTTCAGGCGGGGAGCTTCCTCGGAGGGGGCGATGAACACCATGCCGTTGGGCTGAAGCGGAGGCAGGGCGTCGGGTTGCAGGCCGTACTGGCGGCCCACCGAGTAGGTGCGGGCCATGCTCGGGGCCATGGCCTGGGGCGGCGGCGCATAAGAGGCCATGGTCGCGAGCGCGGTCTGGGCTTGCGCGGGCGGGATCGGTTGGCGAACGACTTGTGTCGGAGGCTCGATCTCTTGGCTTGCGGCCGGGATGGGGGCGGAAGCTTGCCGTTTCGCGCCGAGGTTTCGCCAGGGCTCCGACATCGGCGGCTGGCCTTGGGCGACGGGCGCGGGCGTCGCGGTCTGCGGCCGCGCTCCCAGATTGCGCCAGGGTTCGGACATCGGCGCCTGCGCCTGCGAGGGAGCCATGGGCTGACGGGCTTGCGGCGCGACATAAGGCTGACGCCACGGCTCAGAGACCGGCTGAGGCGTCTGGGTGCGAGGCGCGGCGGCGGGTTCCTGCTTGCCGGCCCATCCGAGGATCGGGCCGGCGTAGACCGAAGCGGGGCTCAGGGCTCCGGTCTGGCGGCTGGGGCGTGGGCCGTAGCGGTTCTCGCGCGCCTCTTCGGCGCGCGCGGCGGACGCGACGCAAACGAGGGCGGCGATGAGAACCATGGTGCGCATAGGCGGCCTGCCGGAGGACTCCGAGCTTCAAGCATAGCTCGCGCCGCTTAATCTTGACCTAACGCCCGCGCCAAATGGCGAGGAGTCGACGTTCGGCCAGTTCCATCAGGGCGTGCAGCGCCACACCCAGTAGCGCCAGGGTCAGCAGGGCAGCAAATACTCGAGCCGTCTGGAGCCGATTATAGGCCTCGAGAATCCGCCAGGCGAGGCCTTGAGCGCCGCCAGATCCGGCCACGAACTCCGCCACCACGGCGCCAATCACGGCCAGGCCCGATGCCACCTTGTGACCTTCCAGCAGGGCGGGGACGGCCGAGGGCAGGCGCAGCCGCCACAGGCGCTGGGCCGGCGTCGCGCCATAGAGGTCAAACAGGCGCGCCAGATCCGGGTCCACCGACTTCAGGCCGGCCAGCGCGCCTGAGAAGATCGGGAAGAACGCAACCAGGGCGGCGAGGCCAATCACGGCGCGCTCGGGATGATCGATGCCGGCCCAGATCGTCACGAGGGGCGCGATGGCGACCAGGGGCGTGACCTGCAGGGTAACGGCGATGGGCCGAACGGCATCCTCCAGCAGGGTGTTGAGGCTGACGGTCAGCGCCAGAGCGCAGGCCAGCAGGCTGGCGATGACCAGGGCCAGCAAGGCCGTCGACAGCGTGCCCCAGGCCGAGGCCAGCAACAGCGGCCAGCCTTCGATCAGGGCCGTCCAGATCGAACTGGGCGGCGGCAGCAGGTAGGTCGGCACGGCCAGGCGCGCGCAGGCGAACTCCCAGCCGGCCAGCAGCACGGCGATCAGTACCAGCGGCGAAAGGAATGCCGAAAGCGTCCTCACGCGGCGCGGGCTCCGGCTTGGGCCAGCAGGCCCGACACCGTCTCGACCGCCTGGCGGAAGCTCTCTGCGGTGCGGAAGCCGGCGGGGCGGATCAACGGGCCGTCTACAACGACCTCTCCCGCGATACGACCGGGCCCCGGAGTCATGACGACGACGCGGCCGGCCATGTAGACGGCCTCCTCGACATTGTGGGTGACGAAGATCATGGCGGGCGAAAGCTCCGCCGCCAAGGTCAGGACATCATCGGCCAGGGCGCGGCGGGTGATCTCGTCGAGCGCCGCGAAGGGCTCGTCGAGCAGCAGCAGGCGCGGGCGGGTGACCAACGCGCGGGCCAGCGAGACGCGCATGGCCATGCCGCCCGATAGCTGGGCGGGCCGCGCGGTCAGGGCGTCGTCAAGGCCCACCTTGGCCAGGGCATGGGCTGCGTTGGCCAGAGCGATGGCCCGGCGCTCGCCCGCCAACACCAGCGGCAGGGCGACATTGGCCTGGGCTGTGAGCCATGGGGCCAGGGTCGGGGCCTGGAAGACCACGGCGGTTTCGCCCTTGCCCGCAGCGCGGGTCACGCTTCCCCGGGTGGGTTGTTCAAGCCCGGCCAGCAGGCGCAGGGCAGTGGACTTGCCGCAGCCGGACGGTCCGACCAGGGCGACGATCTCGCCGGCTTTCAGATCGAGATCGACAGGCCCCAAGGCGCGCCCGCGTCGGGGATAATCGACTTCGACAGCCGAGAGGGCGGCGATGGTCGGGGTCATTGGCCCTTGGGCAGGAACTGCAGCGAATAGGCGCTCTTGTAATCCATCTCCTTGGGATAGACGCCCTGATCGGAGGCGACCTTGAAGAACTCGGCCCAGCGAGCCCCGGTCATCTGGCCGACGCCGTCCTTGGGGACGATGCTGTAGGAGCGCATCTTTTCGCGAGCCTGATCGAGGACGTCCTGGGTCATTTCCGGATTGTCCTTGAGGATCGCCGCATCGCCCGGCTTGGCGTCGCCATAGAGGTAGGATTTCCAGCCCGCCGCCGTGGCGTCCACGAAGGCCTGAACGGCCGCCGGGTTCCTGGCGATCAGGCTGTCTGGAACCAGGGCCACGGAGGCGTAGGCGGGATAACCGCTGTCGGCTAGCAGGAAGACCGCCGGCTTTATCTTGCTTTCCTTCTCGATGAGGTATGGCTCGCTGGTGGCGTAGCCCTGCTGGACGATGCGCTTGTCGGCCAGGAAGGGCGCGGCGCTGTAATTGTACTTGCGCACCTGGTCGTCGGTGAAGCCGTACTTGGCCTTCAGCCACACCCAGAAGGCGGTGATGGAGGCGTCCGACAGCAGGATCGGGCGGCCTTTCATGTCGGCAATTGAATTGATCCCCTGGCCCGGGTGGGCGATCAGGACCTGCGGGTCCTTGTCCATGAAGGCGGCCACGGCCTTCACCGGGACCTTTTCCTTGGCGAGGTTCATGACGATGAAGCTGTTGGAGCCGACCCCCACATCCACCGCGCCTGTGGCCAGCAGTTGCGGCACGTTTACGCCGGGACCGCCCTGGATCAAGATCACGTCCAGGCCGCGTCTGGCGTATTCGCCGGTGGCCAGGGCCTGATAGTAGCCGCCGAGTTCGGCCTGGGCGCGCCAATCCGTGGCCAGCTTCATCGCCGTGCGGCCGGGGGCGTCAGCGGGTTCTTTCCCTGCAGGCGAACAGGCGGCGACGAGCGCGCACAGGGCGAGCACGGCCAAGCGATGGAAACCCATGAATCCCCTCCGAACACGTCGCGCTAGGTTAGGCGGCGAGGGCGTATCTTCCAAGAGCGAACAGGGTTCGTTCAGTCGATGCGTGTGGGCGCTGTGAGCCAGCGCTCGACCTTGGCGTAGAGCACCTCACGCTGGATCGGCTTGGCGATATGATCGACCATGCCAGCGGCGTAGCAGCGCTCGACCTGCTGGGGCAGGGCGTCGGCGCTCATGGCGATGATCGGGACCTTGCTGGCGGGCGAGGGCAGGGCGCGAATGGCGCGGGTGGCGGCCAGGCCGTCCATCAGCGGCATGTGGATATCCATCAGGATCATGTCGTATTCGCCGACTGCGGCCGCATCGACGGCCTGCTGGCCGTTCTCGGCGATATCGACCTTGCAGCCGGCCAGGACCAGCAGGGCGACCCCGATCTCGCGGTTCATCGGATGGTCGTCGACCAGCAGGATGCGCGCGGCGCTGGGCGCGACGGGAGCCCGCTGCTCGGTGACGGCCAAGGGTTCGGCGACCGGCGCGGCGACCTCTATCCAGAAGCACGAGCCGCGGCCGGGCACGCTGTCGACGCCGATCTTACCGCCCATCAATTCGACCAGCGCACGGCTGATCGCCAGGCCCAGGCCGGCGCCGCCATAGGTGCGACTGGCCGAGCTGTCGACCTGGGAGAAGCGCTGGAACAGCAGGGTCTGCCTGTCTACGGCGATGCCGGCGCCTGTGTCGGCGATCTCGAACCTCAGCCGGTCCTCGTGGTCGCCGGGTTCGACGATCAGCCGCGTGTCGATCCGTCCGGCCTCGGTGAATTTGACGGCGTTGTTGAGCAGGTTGAGCAGCACCTGACGCAGGCGGACCTCATCCAGATCATGCAGGGCTTCGATCGGATCGATGACCTCGACATTGAGTATTAGCCCCTTGGCCCGTGCTTCGGGCGCCATGATGGCGGCTGTGTCGCGCAGCAACGTCGCCGCCGAGGTCGGCTGGAGCGCCAACTCGACCTGTCCGGCCTCGACGCGTGAGAAGTCGAGGATGTCGTTGACCACCGTCAGCAGGGCGCCGCCGGCCGAGTCGATCAGGTTCACCTGCCGGCGAGCGTCGGGCGGCAGATCGTTGCGCGCGGCGAGCAGTTGAGCAAAGCCCAGCACGCTGTTCAGCGGCGTACGGATCTCGTGGCTCATCGTGGCCAGGAACTCGGTCTTGGCCTCGGTGGCGGCCATGGCGCGGCCCCGGGCGGCGCGAGTCAGTTGCTCGCGGCGCAACAGCAGGCGTTTCAGGCGTTCCTGCTGCGCCAGGGCAAGCCCGGCGGCCAGGCTGGTGCCGAACAGCAGGGTCACGAAGACCTGGATCAGCCGGGTCTCGTCTGCGGCGCCCCACTCCAGCTGAAATGCCGATTGGGTTCCCTGAACCATGAACGGCACGGCCACGCAGGCGACGATCAACGAGACCTGCGCCGCGCCGCGCGCGCCCAGCCGGAACGAGGCCAGCATGGCCAGCGGATAGATCATGAACGGCGTCCCGATGCCCTCCGGATGAAAACAGGCGACGGTCAGCAGCGCCACCGAGGCCAGCAACGTGATGCGTTCGATCAGGGAGCGATGGAAGGACCGGCGATGCTCGGCGTCGATCAGCACCAGAACCGCAGGCAGCACCACGGCCATGCCGAGCGCGCCGCACATGAACCACTCCCAGAGCGAGTCCAAGAATGGCATGCCATAGCCGAGGGCCAGGAAACTGGCGCAGATCAGGGCCGACGCGAAGGTGATCGGCACGGCCAGAGCCGCCAGCAGCGCCAGCTGCCGCATGGTGCGCACGCGCGGGGTTCCGCCCCAGAATCGCTTGGCCACAAGCCAGACGGCGAAGGCTTGAAGGATATCGACACTGGTGTAGAGCAGCGCCTTGCCGACGTGGTCGCCGACCAGGAAGTCGATCATCAGGTGAAAGACGATGCTCACCCCGACCAGGGCGATGCGTCGCGGCGGGTTCAGGACCATCAGGCCCACGGCCAGCAGGGCGTTGGCCGGCCAGAAGGTGGCGATACCAAGCGGAGTGCGGGTCAGGAAATCGCTGAAGGCGAAGCTGGCGACGATGGCGACAGCCAAGCTCAGAAGCAGAGTGTTCTGCCGCCGTTGCTCGTGCTGTGCCAGATGATGTCGCATTCTTCAGCTCGTCCCCCAGGATCAATACGCTCGTGACTGAGGGAGGGCGCCGCGTAATTTTGTTGCTGTGGCGCTTTGTCGCAGAAGCGGCGCGCTTTCAACTGATGCCTAACTTGGGTCCGTCGCACCTGTACTGTGGCGGGCGCGCGACAATGCCTGAGATGGAGAGGCGCTTCAAGCAACGTGACGTCCGAATGCAGCCCGCCCGGGCGTTGACGCGTTCTTGAGTGTCGCCTTTCGGTTGGCGGCGTCGTCGCGATCAGGCCGCCAGCGGGTCGGGCGCAAGCCAGCGATTGACGACGGCATAGAGCGCTTCGCGATCTATTGGTTTGGCCAGGTGGTCGACCATGCCGGCGCGGCGGCATCGCTCGATCTGCTCGGGCATGACGTCGGCGCTGAGAGCGATGATCGGCGTCGATCCCGCGCGTCCTGGCAAGGCGAGTATGGCCCGACTGGCGGCGAGGCCGTCCATGCGCGGCATGTGGATGTCCATCAGGATCAGGTCGAAGCCCCCGTCGGCTGCGATGCGCACCGCCTCGTCGCCGTCTTCGGCCGTCTCGACAGCGCAGCCCGCCAACACCAGAAGCGCCTTGCCAAGTTCGCGGTTCATTGGATGGTCATCGACCAGAAGAATTCGGGCGACGGGGACGTTTGAAACCACTTCGGTCTCTGGCTCCATGGTCGGCGCCTCGGCCAGCTTGGCCGGCAGACGCACGCGGAACGTCGAGCCTTCGCCCGCCACACTTTGCAGGTTGATCTCGCCGCCCATCAGGGAGACCAAAGCCTTGCAGATCGCCAGACCAAGTCCGGCGCCGCCAAATCTGCGCCTGATCGAGCCGTCGGCTTGGGAAAAGCGCTGAAACAGTCGGTCCTGCAGGTTCGGCGCTATGCCGATGCCGGTATCGGAAATCTCGAAGACGAGCTGGGCGTCGTCGCCGCGCATCTCGACATTCAGGCAAGCGGCGATGTTGCCCGACGGCGTGAACTTCACCGCATTGTTGAGCAGGTTGAGCAACACTTGACGCAGCCGGCTGGCGTCCAGCTCATATAACGGGCCATCGACCCGTGGGTCGACCACGACAGTGCAGGTCAAGCCTTTGGCGGCGACGTCGGGCGCGATGATCGCCGCAGCGTCGCGCAGCAACGTCGCAGGCGAGGTGGGGCCGGCGTCCAGGGCGATCTGGCCCGCCTCGATACGCGAGAAGTCCAGCACGTCATTGACGATAGTCACCAGTGAGTCGCCGGCCTGGGCGATCAGGTCCAGCTTGCGCCGTCCGGCGTCGGAGAGGGCCTCGGTGTCGGCCAGCAGGCTGGAAAAGCCCAGGATGCTGTTGAGGGGTGTGCGGATCTCGTGGCTCATGGTGGCCAGAAAATCGGTCTTGGCCTGATTGGCTTCCTGGGCCCGGGCGCGGGCTGCGCGGGCTACGGCGTGGCGACGCGCCATCAATTGCTTGAGCCTGTCTTCCTTGTACAGAGACAAGGCCGCCGCCAGACAGGTAAAAAATAACGTGGTTACAAAGGCTTGTACCATGCGGATGCGATCAGGCTCGCTCCAGGTCGGGTTGATCGTGGTGGGGCCAAGGCCTGCCACAGTCAGCGGGGCGGCCACGGCGGCGACGATCACGGCGCTCCAGGCCGCGCCTTTAGGCCCAAGCTGGAAGGCTGCAAGCATCGCCGCCGGAAAGATCAGGAACGGCATGGGACTGGTCACGCCGGAAAATGCGACGGCCGTCAGGGCTCCGATAAGCGCATAGAGGCCAGTCTGCACGAGCGCCGATTTCCGGCGAAGAGCCGATGAGCGCTCGGGATCAAGGATGACCAAGGTGGCGGGCAATGCGATGGCCATGCCCAGCGAAGTGCAGAAGAACCAATCGCCGAAGAAGCTCCAGAACTCCCGCCCCAAGATCACGGCCGACAGCAGCGACCCGACGGCGGCTGTCAAGGTCGTAAGCGGCAGCACGGCCGCGACCAGCACCAGGGCCTGGCCCACGCCGCGCAGTTGGCCTCGACCGCGCGTCACGCGGCGCGCAATGCGCGCGGCTATGATCGTTTCGACGGCGTCGCAGCCTGTGTAGATTGCTATCAGCGCCCAGGGATCGCCGGCCAGGCGATGGATAGTCAGACCAGTCACCAGGCAGACCGCCCAGAGCACGGCGCGGCGGCCGGGCGTCAGGTGCAACAGGCCTGCAGCGACAATGGCGTTCATGGGCCAAAGCGCCGGCATGCCATTGGCGCCGCGGGTGAGAAGATCGCTGAAAAGGAAGCTGACGACATAGGTCGCGCACAGACCGGCTAGCAGCCAGGTCTGTCTTCGATCATCGATCGCCACCGATCGGGTCGCTCCCCGCGTTGCTATCATCCCAATGCCCGAACCCGCTCCCTAAGGCTGGACGAAAACACCGACAAGAGGTTAAGACGAGCGCGACGCCCATAAGCTGCGACATTTCGTCGCGTTTTTCCTTAGTTGGCGAGCCCCTCGCGCTTTTCTTCCAGGGCCATCCAGTCCTCTTCGGCCTTGGCGAGGTCGATGCGCGCCTTATTGGTCGCCTTCATTATCGTGTCGAAACCGGCTGGATCGCGCGCATAGAAGTTGGGGTCGGCCAGCTTGGCCTCCAGGTCACCGATGATCTTGGGGCTGGCCGCGACCAGGGCTTCGCACTCCTCAAGACGCCGCTGATCCTTGTAGGACAGCTTGACGGTTTTCTTGGGCGCGGCTGGCGCGACGGGAACGGCCTTGGCCGCCCCCGTGGCGAAGTCGCCGCCGCCGGCGCCGCGCGCGCCCTTGAAGAAGTCGGGGCTTTGGTCGATCAGGTCGCTCCAGCCGCCAGGGGTTTCGATCACCTGGCCATGGCCATTCATGGCGATGGTCGAGGTCGCCAGACGGTCGATGAAGTCGCGATCGTGGCTGACCAGGATCAGCGTGCCCTCGAAGTCGGCCAGCAGGTCCTCCAGCAGGTCCAGCGTGTCCATGTCCAGGTCGTTGGTGGGCTCGTCGAGCACCATCAGATTGGTGGGCGTGGCGAGAGCCCGGGCCAGCAGCAGGCGATTGCGCTCTCCCCCCGACAGGCTGGTGACCGGTTGGCGCAGCTGGGCCTCCGTGAACAGGAAGTCCTTGGCGTAACCGGCCACGTGCTTGGGCAGGCCGCGCACCAGGATGGAGTCGCCGCCGCCGGGGGTCAGGAAGTCCCAGACGGTGATCTTGTCCGACAGGGCCATGCGGGCCTGATCGACATAGGAGATTTCCAGGTTGGTCCCGAGCGTGACCGTGCCGGAATCGACCGCCAACTCGCCCAGCAGCAGCTTGACCAAAGTGGTCTTGCCGGCGCCGTTGGGACCCACCAAAGCCACGCGATCGCCGCGCAGGATGCGGGTCGAGAAGTCCTGCACGATCACGCGGTCGCCGAACTTCTTGGTGACGTTCTTGGCCTCGGCGACCTTCTTGCCCGAGGTCGCCGCGGCTTCGACGGCCATATAGATGCTGCCGCGCATGTCGCTCTGGCGGTCCTTCTTCTCGGCGCGAAGATCCATCAGGGCGCGGCGGCGGCCCTCGTTGCGGGCCCGGCGTCCCTGGACGCCGCGCGCCAGCCAGGCGTTCTCGCGCTCAAGGGCCTTGTTCAGGCGGCGGGCCTCGTCTGCGTCGGCGGCCATCACCGCCTCGCTCCAGGTTTCAAACTCAAGAAAGCCCTTGTCCAGGCGGCGCACCTTGCGGTGCTCGAGCCAGAAGGTGCGCTGGGTGACGCGATTGAGGAAGGCGCGGTCGTGGCTGACGATCAGGGCGGCGCACTTGGAGCCGGCCAGTTCCTCTTCCAGCGTCTGGATAGCGAAGATGTCCAGGTGGTTGGTCGGCTCGTCCAGCAGCAGCACGTCGGGCTGCTCGGCAAAGGCGCGGGCCAGGGCCGCGCGACGTTTTTCGCCGCCGGAAAGGCCTTCGGTGCCTTTTTCCGGATCCAGGCCGAAATCGGCGAGGGTGGCCTGGGCTTCGTAGTCCTGAGCGCCGCCAGCGGTGCAGTAGTCCAGCAGAGTGGCGCCGGTGACCTCAGGCTCCTGGCTGACGAACACGATCTTGGCGCCCGGTTGCACGGCCCGCTCGCCGCTGTCGGGCTCGGCGCCTTGGGCGGCCAGGATCTTCAGCAGGGTGCTCTTGCCCGCGCCGTTGCGACCGACCAGACAGGCGCGGACGCGCGGCTCCAGCGCCAGGTCGACACCGTCGAACAAGGGCTTGGCGCCGTCGGCCAGGCGGACGTCCTTGAGGGCGAGAATAGGCGCGCGGGCAGGGGAAGCCATAAGATGCTCGTACTTGGGGGCGTCGGAATATAGCGAAGGATGCGGCCTATATCAGGGATAGCCGCGAAGGAACGCCAAAATCCGGCCGAGGGCCGGAGACGGTCCTGTCAAAGGCCCTGGCCGACCGCCCGCCTCGCCACGAACCCTGTCAGTTGCCGCTGGGCGAGCTCACATAGAAGCTGGCGTTGTTTCCCGTGGCGGTGGTTATGCCGCTTACCGTGCGGGCTGAGCCGGCGATGGTGGTGGTGCGAGCGCCGACCTCGGCGCTGTTGACCTGGTTGTTCTTGATCGTCATCTGGCCGCTGCACTGCGAGCAGGCATATCCAGTGACCGCATTGCCCATGGCCGTGGACGAGACCACGGCGTCATAGCCGTCATTGCCCTCGAAGCTGGCCAACGCCTCGACGCCGCCACCCGAATTGGTCTGGACGTTGTCGAGCACGACCTCTGGGCCATAGGTGCCGACCAGGGCGGAATTGCCGACGCCGTGGGCGCCGACCTGAGCCGCGCTGAACTGGTATGAGGTCGCCTCGGCCTGCCCGCGCACATAGGCGGTGTTGTACTGGCTGGACGTCACGTCCAGGAGCGGGCCTTCATTGGTCGCCGACAGATTATTGCCGCTGGCCGACGCCACGGTGCTGGTCAGATAGCTGGAGCCATAGGCCGTGAACTTGCTGGCCTGGGTGATGCCGGCATTGGATTGCTCGGTGATAACCCGGGCCGCCGACTGCTCGGTTCCCGACAGGCTGATGTTGTTGCCGGTCGCCGTGCCGGCGACCGAGGCCGTGCCGGTGATCGAGCCGGCAATCGAGCCACCATCGGCCAGGACATTGGCCGTATTGCCCTGGCTGACGCGCATGCCCATCGCGCCATTGATCATCGTCAGGCCCTGGCTGTTGCCCTGGGCCAGCGTGCTCATCGACACGTCGTTCAACTCGGCTTCGTGAGCTTCCAACTGGCTACGGGCCGTGACCGGTCCGGTGTTCAACTGGGTCGTCCGGCCTGTCAGCGTGCCGTTGTCGGCCGCTGCCGTGCCGGCATTGCCGACCGCCGTAGTCGTGAAGTTGCTGTTATTGCCGCCATTGGTCCCGACATTGACCACCCCGTGCGCCAGGACCTGGCCGGAGTTTTCCTGGTTCGAGGTCATCGAGGCGTCGGTGTTCTGCACCGAGATCAGGGCGCTGTTGGCCGGCGCGATGGTGCTGGCGCTGAAACCGTCGGTGACGGTCTCGACGTTCAGGGTCTGCTCGGCGAAGATGTCGCCAAGATTGATCTGGTTGTTCAGAACCGTGCTGGGCGCGGTCTGGCTAGTAGCGACCCCGCTTAGCATCGCGCATATCGGGATCGCTGCGAGCGTTCCAGCGAGACGGGTCTTCGCGGGTCTGCGCATTGTTGGTTCCCAGATTGTTGTAGGCCGGCACGAAGGCGCCCGTCTGTCCGACGGTGGAGTCGCCCATCGGGTCGTAGCGCATGCAGCCTTGCGGGCCGGGCATGCCATAGAGATTGGCGCTGAACTCGACGACCGAGCGCTCGATCAGCGCGCGGACCGCCAGCTGGATCGGCTCAAGCGCGCCCTTGCCACCCGAGATGTCGAACAGGTTGCCATTGAGGAAGTCGAAGACGCCCAGGCTGATCTCGCGGCCAACGACCTGCTTCTGGTAGGCGACGACGTCGACCACCTCGAGCGTGCGGGTGTTCACCAGGCGCAGGTCCAGGGCGATGTTCATCACGAACACCCGGCGCTTGAAGTTGCCCTTCAGGCCGTCGGTGTCCTTGTCGCCGACATAGGCGTCGATGCCCGCCGAGCGGATGTTGTAGTTAAGCTCGGTGATGCCGCCGACCACATAGAAGTCCGAGCCCGGCACCTGGCCGGCCAGGATGCGGCGATAGTCCGCGGGCACATCGGCGCCCGCAGCGGGACGATCACTGATCAGCTTGTTATTGGAATATTTGAGCTCGAACTCCGACACCGAGGTGTCAAAGCGCTCGACCATCGGCATGC
Organism: Caulobacter sp. DWR1-3-2b1; assembly: GCF_049895765.1. Classification (NCBI taxonomy): domain Bacteria; kingdom Pseudomonadati; phylum Pseudomonadota; class Alphaproteobacteria; order Caulobacterales; family Caulobacteraceae; genus Caulobacter; species Caulobacter sp. DWR1-3-2b1. The sequence continues at coordinate 4,023 of NZ_JAFCSZ010000016.1, read as the reverse complement.
CGGCCTTGGCGAAGGCCGTCATGGCCAGAAGCGAAGCGCCCTGGGTGACCTTCCGGCCCGAGCCGTCGGACTCTTCCTTGCCGGTATAGTCGGCGATGCGGCCGATCGCGACGCGCGGCGCGGCGATGCGGTTTTGCTTGGCGTACTGGTTCAGGCAGACCAGGGCCGCCGAATAGTCGGTGGGGTTGGCCGTGACCGGCGCCGTGCCGATGGGCTTGGCGTAGTTACCCTCCATCGACACCTTGGGTATGCTGGTTCCGCAGGCCGTCAGGGCGCTGCAGGCCAGGGCCGTAACGATAAGTGAGAAACGCTTACTTGGCATCGGGCCCGCCCTTGACCGACGAGCCCGCCGATATGTTGCCGGTGTTGGTCTGGGTCGAGTTGACGATCACCGTATTGTTGTTGCCTTGGGTGATGACCGTCAGATTGTTGCCGATCGCCGTCGAGCTGCTGTAGCCGCGACCGCCGACACCCGAATAGGAATCCAGCGAACCCGAGGAGTTGCTCGACGAATAGACGCTCTGGTCAGCGCCGGTCAGCATCACACCGTCGACGACGACACGGTTGCCGTTGGCGTCGCGGGTCGAATATTCGACCATGCGGCTTTCCTGGCCGGCGAGACGGCCATAGCCGGCGTTGAAGGCGGCCGAGTTGCTGGACATCGTCTGGGCTCCGGCCGCGCCGAGCGCGCCAAGGCCAACGACGGCGGCGGTGAAGCCCGCGCCGAACCCGATGCTGTTCTTGATCTGCCAGGCCATGAGAGCCTCCGCGACTGCCGACGCGAAGGTGCAAGCAACCCTCGTGCCAAATTCGTACAGTTTCTGGTCTAGCGCCAAGGTCTCGCAAAATGGTTAAGCGGGTGAGGGTGCGACTCTGAATCGCGCGCCGACGACCTAAGTAAGAGTGTGATGACCCCCGATCCCCCCCTAGACCATCGCGACGACCGCCCCGAACCGATGTTCAATGCGCCGTGGCCCGCCGTGCTGGCGGCCGCCAGCATCGTGATCTCGAACCTTGTGCTGGGCTGGGCCAGTGACGAGACGATCTATCGACTGGCCTTGGAGCCTGTGCGGGTTTGGAGCGGCGACGCGCTGGGGCTGGTCACTTCGCTCTTTGTCCATAGCGGGTGGATCCACACCCTGATGAACGCCGCCTTCGCCCTGGCCTTCGGCGCGCCGGTCGCGCGCCTGCTGGGGCTCGGGGCGAGGGGCGGGAGCCTGTTCGTTCTCTTCTATATGGTGTGCGGCGTGCTGGCGGGGCTGGGCTACGCCGCCATTCACCCGCAATCGACCAGCTTGGTCGTCGGCGCCTCGGGCGCGGTGGCGGGCTTGATGGGCGGCGCGGCGCGTCTGCTGGATCGACCCGGGCAGCTGAGCGGCCTGTTCGCGCCCCGCGCCATGTCGCTGGCGCTGGGCTGGCTGGTCATCAATCTCGTTATGGCGGCGTTGGGCGGGTTCCCCGGCCTGACCGGAGCGGTGGCCTGGGAAGCGCATCTGTTCGGCTTCGCCGCCGGCGCGTTGCTCATTTCTCCCGCCGCTTGGCTTACCCCGCGTTCCGAGACCCATTGATCCCCGGTCCGCTTTGCGAGACCCTAGTTGTAACAAGACCGAAACAAGGGAGATGCGCAGTGCTGGTTTCACAGATCCTGAAGGACAAGGGCGATCTGGTGTTCACGGCCTCCCCTCAGGAGACGGTGGGCGCCGCTGCGGCCCTGCTTCATGCCCGCAAGGTGGGCGCCATGGTTGTGGTGGACGGCGACGAAGCCATCGTCGGCATCCTGTCGGAACGCGACATCGTACGGGTGATCGCCAAGGAGGGCGCTAGCGCCCTGAACAAGCCGATCACCGCCTGCATGAGCGCCGAGGTGATCTTCGCCCATCCCGAAGAGTCTATCGACATCCTGCTGGAGCGGATGACCGATCGCCGCATCCGTCACCTTCCTGTGGTGCGCGACGGACGTCTGGCCGGGATCATCTCCATCGGCGACCTGGTGAAGTACAAGATCAACGAAGCCCAGGCCGAGGCCGACGGGCTCAAGGCGTATATAGCGGCGGGCTAAGCGCGCCGCGACGCGGCCGTTTAGTTAAGAGGCGTGGTCGGCGGATGCACCGGCTCGACCTCGATCCCGGAGTACGTCCATGGCCGTCGTTCATCTTCAACGCTGGAAGCTGTCGATCGGCGCTGGTCAGCCTCTTGTTGTTATCGCCGGCCTCAATGTGCTCGAGAATCTCGAACTGGCGCTCAAGGTCGGTCGAGAGCTCAAGGCAATCACCGCCGACCTTGGCCTGCCGTTCGTTTTCAAAGCGAGCTTCGACAAGGCCAACCGTTCGTCGATTAGAAGCTATCGCGGGCCGGGCCTGAAGGACGGCCTGGCAATGCTCGCCGAGGTCAAGCGACAGCTGAATGTGCCCATCGCCACCGATGTGCACGAGATCGACCAGGCCGGGCCGGTCGCCGCCGTTGCCGACCTGGTGCAGATCCCCGCCTTCTTGTGCCGCCAGACAGACCTCGTTGTCGCCACGGCGCGAGCCACCCTGGCCGCCGGTGGTTGTCTGCACATCAAGAAGGCGCAGTTTCTCGCGCCATGGGACTGCCGGAACATCATCGACAAAGCGCGCGAAGCCGCGCCGGGCGTCGATATCGTATTGTGCGAGCGCGGCAGCTCGTTCGGCTTCAATAATCTGGTTGTCGACATGCTGGGCATAGCCGAGATGCAGCGACTGGGCGCGCCGGTTACCATTGACGCCACCCATGCCGTGCAATTGCCGGGAGCCGACCCTCGCACCAACGGCGGCTCGACCGGCGGCCGGCGAGATGGCGTGCCGATCATCGCCAAGGCGGCGGTGGCGGCGGGCGCGGACGGCGTGTTCCTGGAATTCCACCCCGATCCCGACGGGGCGCTCTGCGATGGGCCAAGTTGCTTGCCGCTCGACAGCGCGGCGAGTCTGCTGGCGACGCTCAAGAGCGTGCATCAGGCCGTGCAAGCCTTATAAAGGATAGGAGGGCGCTAGCCCCCCAGCAGTTCGGCGCCTTCGCCGGCGACGGCGTCGGCTAGGCTGTAGCCTTCAAGCACCTGGGCCGTGGCGTCGCGGGCCCTCAAGAGCGCCTCGCGCAGGGCGCAGGTGGCCAGGTCGCGGCAATCTTCGCAGCGCCGGAAGGCCGTGCGGCTGACGCAGGGGGCCAGAGCAAGGGGGCCGTCAACCAGGCGAATGATCTCGGCGAAGCTGATCTCGGTCGCTACACGGCCCAGAAGATAGCCGCCAAACTTGCCTCGACGGCTGACCACCAGACCCTCGCGCGCGAGGGTGAGAAGGATGGCCTCCAGAAACTTGCGCGGAGCGTCGGCCCGAACCGAAAGCTCGCCGGCCGTGACCTGCCCGTCTTCGCGGGCCAGTTCGATCATTGCGCGCAGTGCGTAGCGCGCCTTCTGGGACAGCATGGATGGTCGTACTCCTCTAATCCCGACTTCTGGGGGAGGAGAAGGCGAGGCGCAAGCATCCGTGCACAGGGGAATGGCGCGTCTGGGGATATTTCACCGATTCAACGCTTGCGACTCCGGGGAGGGGTCTCTAGAAGCCGCCCCTCGCTTCGGAAACAGCGCCGCTGGGACGAAATCATGGCTTTCGGGTCTTGCTTTTTGTTCGGCGGGTCGATAGTTTCCGCGGCTTCAATCGAACCGTCACGGAAATGACAAGTGCGCCTTCGGGCGTGCTTTCGGCTCCGTCTTTGTCTTCGGAAGCGGCCTTGCCGAACTGGAGAAGAAGTTTGGGAGGGTCGGTTGACAGGGAGTTTTGGTTTCGTTAGAAGCCGCCCTCCTTGAGAAATACAAAAGATGTTCGCGAGAACTTCCAAGTATTTCCAAAGTCTAGCCGGTCGTTATTTGGAAGAGTTCTTCAAAATAATAGCTTGACTGGATTTGGTAGCTTCTCTAGAAGCTGCCAGCTCTTCCGGGTTTGCCTTCGGGTTGGCCAAGTTGAGAAAGTCGGATGGTTTTGCGAAAAACGATTTGACACTGCATTCGAG
>NZ_JAFCSZ010000015.1:0-89999 GCF_049895765.1 Caulobacter sp. DWR1-3-2b1 | reverse complement strand
GCGTCGCTTTCGCGGCCAAGGGTTTTGGTCTCATCTTCGTTCCTTCGTCACTACGATGAGACCAAAACCCTCCTCTAAACGGAACCCTCAATCTGTCTCAAAGGCGCTGACGGCGGACAGCGTATGCGGCGCATCGACAATCTCTCGGTCGGCATCGGGTTCCCTCGCTCAAAAACGAGGTTCTCCGTAGCCCGGTCAGACTGTCGGTCGAGGCTCCATCATCCCCTCAGCAGGGGCGCCCACGATGCCGTGGAATCCGTGCCCACCATCGCGTGGAAATCGTGCCCATGATGCCGTGGAATACGCGCCCACGATGCCGTGGAATGCGCACAAATCGATCCGCAAACCTCTCAAATATGAGCAATCCTCAGATAAAAATGCGTCGAGGGAGACAATAGCGAGACTGGCGCGGCGTAACGCTGATCTGATGAAACATCGGCAAAAAGCATCGGCAAAAACGCGGCTTGGCGCCGCGAGAACATCATGTTCGCCGTCACTTATCCCGGTGGAAAGATCGGCAAAAAGATCGGCAACGAGGCCAAAGTTTACTCCCAAGCCGGGACTGCAGCCTTTGGACGGAAATGACGACATCCATGGCCCGCTCCGCTCCATCACGACTGTGCCGGTTCGGCGGCTCGTGGAGCCAACTCGCGCCTTAGCTCTTCGCCTAGCCCGAACCGAGCCGCGCTCCCCTCAAGCATAGCCATTCCGCGGCTGACCACCCTTTCATCGAAGCTTGCGAAGCCTAGAGGGACCGGAATACCGGATGAACCTCCGACAGGTGCGTGGACTACAGCGACCACGAAACTGCCCGGTGAGAGCAGCATCTCAAATCTCCCCGGGAACACGGCGCCCTGGCATTCCCGCCTGATGTTGAAGGCCTGCTTCACCCACGACTCCGCAGGCCCGGCGGTTAGGGCTACAGCCTCCACAGAAGGGAGGCCATCGCGAGTGCGAATAACAAGGTCTCGGAGCTGGTCCACCGCCTCGGCCATGATCGATGTGCTCCCCCAAAGGGACACCTGCGGCACCAGCCAGAACATAGCAGGGGAGGGATGCTTGGCGCGTCGCAGGCCATAGTTCGCGACCTCGACCAATCGGCGAGCGTTCTCTGGTGTAAAGAGACTACCGAGTATTGGGGTAGTTTTCCTGTCGGCCCGTACATCACCGTGACTGGTAAAGGCGTGCCGGTAATAGCGTTGAACGTTGAGACCGTCGCGCCGAAGCCATTCGCCGAGATACTCCGGCGCCATTTCTGCAAGCAAATTGTAGGCGTCGTGGTCGTCGTCGCGGTGGGAACAACTAAGCTTTTCGATGACCTTGAGAACCGAGCGGCCCACGGCTTCGCGATCGCTCAACTCGTGTTCAGAGCGCCAATCAGACAGGTCTATTTCTACCTGCATTGGCTTCATACCCGAGGAGATGAGCTTCACTCGAACTACGCTCGAAAAACGATCTTCAGCGCTAACCCCATCTATTGAATAAAGGGACCGTCGGGCGGCTGCGATTGAATCCATACGGGGGGCCAACTCGCGAAAGTGTCGTCGGAACTGAGCTGGCACCCTTTCGGTTGCGGCACTGACCTGCGCCGGGTCCGCAAGCGGTAGCTCCGGAAGGCACCGTTCGAAGATGCTGGTAGATCGCGTGTCGGCGGGCGCTAGAGAGATCAAGTCTAGGCCGATGCGAGCATTCTTACGCTCGACCTCAAAAATAACTGGATCGTCGCTACCGGGCTTGAAGAGCCCAAGTCCGTTCGCTGTGAGCGCTAGTCGCCCATCTGTGCGGTTCACATAATCCGCCTCTTCAACTTCGGCGAGGACGTAAGCCATCTCCCTACGGCTGTAGCCGAAAAACGCCTGCACCGCTTCCTCTGTGCAGCTTCCAAGTACTTTGACCAAACGCAGGAGGAACTCTGCGGTGACCGAGATCTTGCCAACCTCGGCGACGGTATGGTCCACCAGGAAGCGTCGGCATGGTAACGCCAAATCCAACAGCCCGAGTGTCAGTGGGCCGTCCTCGTCGTCGTCGATGAGCGTCGCTCGCTGCGGACGCAATGTTAGTTTGCTGCGGGGTTTTTCACTCACTTGCAGCTCTCCGCCGGCAGGTCCATCGGTTGCGCCGCAGTGGCGGCTACAGGAGACGGGTTTAGCAGTGCATTGGCGTCGATCACCCTGCCGTCGCCCGCTTCCACGCACTGCGCAAAAGCCTGGGCGATCTTGTCCATTGGACCTCCGGCCGCCCATCTGCTGCGGCTGCCTACAATCACTAGTCGATCCATGGCTCGGCTCATCGCAACGTTAATGCGGTTGGGCTTGGCTAGGAAACCCGGCCTGATGACTGCAGATCCATTGGCGCGAGTGCCCAGCCAATTGTTGCGGACGAGCGAGACGATGACGATCGGGTTCTCCTTGCCCTGGTAGCTGTCGATCGTGTCGACCTTGAGCGCCTCCCGAACCGTTTGGTGGACGGACGACAGTGCCAGCTTTCTTCTCACGAGATCTCGCTGCGCGGAGTACGCGCAGATGACGCCGATCGCATGGGCGTGGGCCGTCTGTGCGCTTAGCCAGATGACAAACTCTTCGCTGTCACCCAGTCGCTTTAGCAAGGCTACGATGGCATCAGCCTCGACGGTGTTGCTGAGGCTCTTTCGATGGTTTGGATCGCCCTGCCTTCCCCGTTCGCCGACCGGAGCCGTGTCGATCCAAACGACAGGGCTACTAAGTTCCAATGGCAAAATTGCGGGATCGATGATCGGCTTGTGCCTGCCATGCTCAAGCTTCCTTTCGTAGAAGGATCTTGAGACAATCTCTCCGATAGCTGGGAGCATTCGGTATTGTCGTCGCAATGTGTGGCCAGCCTCGCGGCCGTAGGCGGATTCAAAAACGCGCTCAAAATCGCTCCTCGCGACTTCCGCCTCGCTCACATGCAACTGCTTGGCCACCTTTTCGACAACTGACTCAGGGTGTTGTGGTTGAAGCTGTTCCTGATCGCCTACTAGAACGATCCAACTGCCGGCCTGCGCAGGCACGGCAAGTTCGCTGGCTGTGCATCTGGCTGCTTCGTCGACAATTACCAAGTCGAACGGCGTTGAGGTAAGCCCGAGTGACGAGCGGCCGAGGCCCACACACGTACCAGCCACGATTTGCCGGGTGCCGGCCAGGAAGGTTTCGAAGCTACGGTGTTCGGTAGAGACGCTACCAATGAAATCGCGGGCGATTGCAGCGACTGATTGATAGCGCGCGACCCGGTCTAGACTCGGCCGCTCGTCTGGCGGCATCTGCATGATGCAGGCGGAGACGATGTCACCGATAATCTGGTCGGCCTGCATTGCGGAGCCGACGGACGCATCCACCTGCAATGGCAAGAGTTGCTGGCAAATCGTTTCGCGCAAGGCAGCGACACGCTGTGCGTTAGCAGTATCGCCGTCGAGCTCCGAGATGCGAATAGCGACGGGCCGTATGGCATGTTCCACGTGCGCGAGCTTGTCCGCGAGTTCAGCCGGGATACCAAGAGCATTCGCGGCGACCCCGAGCCTTTCGCGCAGCTCCGCCCGGAACCGGTCCTTCTGAAGCTTTTCTACTCGTTCTACGTGGAACGGCAGGAGGCGGTCAGAGACTACTCCTTCGTTGCCTACTCGCAGGATGCTGGGCGCGTCTCCTGCCTTAGCGAACAGCTTCAGTACCGCTTCTGCGGCATTGTTGACCGCCTCGTGCGCTTGGCTTGAGAGCAACACATTGCGGGCGAGCCCATGTGTGAGCGCGGCGTGAACGAGGGCAGCGATGAAGACCGTCTTGCCCGTGCCCGGCGGCCCCTGAACGAGTGCTAGCGGGCGTGTGGCTAGCACCGCTGACAGAGCGGCGGCCTGCTTGTCGTTTAGTCCGTAGTTCTCCTTCAGAAGCTCGGGCGCTAAGCGGTTCAGAAGCATTCGTGGCTTCGCATCCGACCGGGGGTCGATCACGTGGATGAGATCGCGCGTTCGTGACGCCTTGCCGACGACGCGCTTGACCGCAGCCTGCCGTCGATCGAGGCTCTTCTGTTCCATGCGACTACGGAAACGCAGTTCCTCACCTTGCTCCACGAGCGGCGGCGCTCCTCGCGGATGCGGTCTAAAACTCTCTATGAAGATGAAGTCCGGCTTAGATCGCTGCAGGTCTAGGTGACCAATCGGTCGCCAATTTCCGTGCCGATCCTCGCGCTCCACCATCACGCTGTCGTTGCGATTGTAATCGAACGAACCGCTCAGCAGATCAAAGTGTGCCTTGTGCCGTGTTGTAGATGTGTCGAAACCGCTGTCCTCTGCGACCTGGCCGTAGGTCACAAGCTCTTCCTCTGCGTCGATCAGTGACTGCCATAGCCGGCCAACGTCGACTTGACCGGTCGGAACCGGTGCCGCAGCGATCGCTTCGATCAGGTCGTCTTCGGGTGGCTCTCCAGGCGTGCTTTCACGCTCGGCTGTCCGCTCCTCCTGGGCATCGGCCTCACTTGGAACAGCCGATCGGGGTGAAAGTGCCGCAACAACCTCTTCCCGCTTAAGCACTGCCGCTAGCTGGGCGAAGTCTACCGCAGGTGCCGCTTCAAAGAAAATCGTTCCCTCGAAATGGCCGAATTCGAAACGTGTCACAAAGCGGATGCGACTCTGATCCACCGCTCTGCGGAGGACGGAGACAGGCAAGTTGTCCGACCCCAACTTGACTTCAACCTCTTCGCAGGCACCGCGGATGATAATCCCCCGCCCCCATGGTGACTTCCGAAGATAATACCTTCCTTCGTCCGCAAGCACTGGCCCCGAGTCAACTTCCAATGTTCGCAGCACAATTCGTTCCATATTGGACGCGTTGCTGTCAGGTGCCCGTAGTGCATCTAATATTGGTAGTAAGGTCGCGTTCGGCGCGTCGGCCTTCCTTATCTCCTGGATCGCGTCCCTTACTCGCAGCGAGGCGATCGAATCGTCCGAGCTAAGCAGCTCCTCTGCGATAGCCGTGATCGCGAACCGGTCCCGTTCATAGCGGCCGCCTGACTCGGGAGCATATCTCTTGTTGGCGATCTCACCATCTGCTGCGGCCGTGAAATCAACCAGATCCACCACCATGGGGTTGTTCGGTGCCGAGGGGTCAACCAAGATATTGGCTGGCTTGAGATCGCCGTGGGCGATCCGGAGCGCGTGAAGCTTCTCGACCCGATCCGCTAACGCCCCTACCAACGTGAGACGTGCATTCACATCGTCAAGACCGCCGTCGGCAAGGACCGCTTCGAGATTGGGAAGGTCCACCCATTGCTGAACGAGCACTATTGCGTCGCCAAGCCAAATCCCCTGCAACACCGTCGGGCAGCCTTCGGGCTGCACGGAGGCTAGCTCCGACGTGCGGTCCAAGAAGGCGAGGATTTTGGGACCTTCGCGTTGCTGGTCTCCCCAAGTTGCCCGCTTCCACACCTTGATCATGACGTCGCCATCGCCGCAGCGAGAACGCCAGCGCATGCCAGCCTCATCGTCGCGCAGCATCCCGCCTTCCGGTGGGTAAGCCGTAAACAGCTGGTACTGACTCTTGATCGCATCCGTATGCCGTTGCAGGCCCTCGACGACCTCTGCCGGCGTAGGGCGCACAGCTGTCGCGGCGTTGAAGGCGGCAAGGGCCTCGCCAGCATCGCCATGCCTGAGTTGAGGGTCCCAAGCGAGTGCCTTCTCGAACCATTCATGCAACTCGATGAAGTCGGTAGCAACGTCTGCGGAGCTGCTCCATTCAGGGCAACCATCAGTTGCCTTGGGACCAGTTCCGAAAAGGATCCGGTGCGCGGCCGCCGCGGTGAGGAACACGTCGCGGCGCTTAGGGCTTCCCTCGTCGCCGAACACGTCTTCGGGTAGGCGTCCAGTCGATAGGAATTGAAAGCGTGACTCGCCGAGCGATCGAATGTCCGGGTAGCTTGCTGCCATGAGATGAGACAGCTTCACAGTCGAGGGCCGTTGCAGCCATATACTGTGTTGCCCTAGGTCGAGGTGAGTAGCTTCAGCCAAGTGAAGCGAATTGACTGCGGTGATAAGTTGTCTCGCAAGCTCGATGCGGTCAGCACGTCCAAGCTCGTTTAGTTCCGTTCCTGCGAAGTCTAGAAGGCGGTGTAGCCTGCGTCGCCGATCATAGACCTCCCAGTATTGAACGCTATATTCTGGATCGCGCACGCGACCATCGACGATTACGTTCTCGCAGTCGTCCGACCGATCCTGCAGGTATGCGATAACCTCCTGTTCTCGACCGGCGATCTCTCCGCGCCCAGACTCGGTCTGAAACCTGGTCTCAGCCATTGTAAAGTCCCAGAGCCGCAGGACGCCCAGCGTGGGTGACTGGCGCTCGTCGCTCGCCTCGAATTCGGCATAGACGCCGTTCGGGTGTTTAAACACAGGCTGGGGCGAACTCGCGTAGAAGCCGCCATACATCCGCCTTCCGGGGGTGAAGACGCCCTTTGAGACGTTGAAAAACTTTGAGAGCTGGGCCTTCCATTCGGGGTCGGTAAGGGGGACGTCGGGAGGCGCGGCACCAAACGTCGCGATGCGCGCGGGTACGCTCTTCAGCGTCGCCGTGAACGCGGCGACTGGCATGACACTCTTCACCTCGCTCTCTGCAATGCCGGCGAGGTCGCCTGTCTGTGTTAGAACCACCAGGCCCTGAACCTTCGGAATTTTATAAGGCTTGCCCTTGAGGTGCTTTTTCAGGTGGGCCTCGAGCTGGATGAAGATGTCACGCGAGTTCTGCGCGATCTTTTTTACAGGCGAGGGGCCATGATCATGGCCATTGTTGTACCAGCGTCCCTCCCGGCTTTCGATTGGTCCCTTCCAATCCTTGAGATCGACCACAAGGATGCGGTCCTCAGCAACGATGATTACGTCGATCTCCCGGCTGGCACCCGTCGCGATGGCGAGATCGAGATTTGTATAGGCAAACCAGTGCGACGGCAGACCCGCGAGAAGAGAAATACCGGTAATCTCGCGAGCGTGAATGCCCGTTCCGCAGTTGATGATCTTCAAGTAATGCCGCCCCCGTTATACCCACCCTTGGGCTAGATTTGACTGAAGTCTCTCCGGACACAATAGCGATCGAGCAGCCAGTTTTACTCGATAGGAGAGCCGGATGTCCTGAAGTTCCGGGCCGACAGGCCAAAGCTCGCACTGGCAGCTCACCAATAAATCGCGCTGGATCCGCGCCAGCGAGCCGCTTGTCCGTGGCGGACCGTCACTCTGCGGACGTAAACGGCGGAGCCACCAATCCAGCGGATTCAAATATTTCGAAGACCGGTCGGAACTGAGCACGGCGATTTCGTGTGCTGGCATCCGTCATGGAAACGAGCGCCAATAGGTTTTGTTGGGTGAGCTGCGCACGGCGACCAACTCGCCCCACGAAGTCGGCAAGCTGGAAGGGTAGTTCGGCGGCGTGATAGATCTGGCTGCTGCCTCCAACTACCTCGAATACCTGCTCCAACTGCTCGAGCAGTGCGGTATCCTGATATGGCGCGATATATCGCTCGAACCGAAACTCGGCACTCCGGTACGATCCCGATTGCGAGAAGATCGACAGGGCGGAGTCCCAGAATTCAGGAGCGGCAAGTTTCGCCAGCACAGCCGCCTGTGTGCCTTCGTCACTCGCGATAAATTTCTCAATCATCAGTGTGCGGAATGTGCTTAAGCGAACAGCCTCGAAGGCCCTTACGTCTTCTTCCGATGGCTCGAGGTTCTGCAGATACGCCGCGAGCCTTTCTAGAGCGTGCCCAGGCAAGGCGGCGTGCACATCCGAAAAGCTTGCCAAAAGGGCATAGCTATTGGGCAGGTGGATGTCGTCGGAGGTATCAATCAGCGTCACGAGGTTTGGGACGACCGTATCGCGCCAGGCCTCTCCATCAACTTCTCTGACCGCTTGCAAGGCCGGCGGTAGCAAGCCAACTTTGGACTCCCAACCAGTGGGGGCCCCCCTCAGCATTGCTTTCCCCAAGACCGTCGCCAGCGTCGCTGCGGCGCCTCGCCTTGCGTGTGCGAGATATCGTTCCCGCACAAATCGGGTGATCGCGACAGGCTGGGTCGGAAAAGAGAGGCTTCTGAAGTCGGAGTCGAATAAAGCCAGAAGCGTCTTGCCCTGTACTGGCCGTTGAGAAAGTAAGTTGCGGATCGCTTCTACGACATAGAGGCGGACGAGCTCGGGTTCAGGGGCAAAGAGCTCTCCGTCCGACGTGAATGCGGGGTGCGCACATAAATGGCGGTCTGCCTGCAGGCGCTCGAAGTGACGCTTGGTAATGGAGTCGATGAACCCGAAGTCGGTTTCTGCCTTGGTCAGCAGATCTCGCTCCATCGCGAGGAGCTTATCAATATTGTTGGCCTGAACATTTGTGTCCCAGGCGGTGATAAACGTTATGGCCTGTGGCTCGTTTTGACCCGCGAGCTCGCGGACCTTCGCAATGATGTCGAAAGTGAGCGCGACCCAAATAGCGACGATGGCTGCCTTGTAGCTGCCTGCGCGATAGGCCTTGATCGCCTCGTCCATATAGCTTCGACTGAGCGGGTTGCGCACTGTTAGCGCGAGGGCATCCAAGTCCGTCAGGCGTCCGTCCATTTGGTCCCCGCCCCCTGTAGCAACCACCGATGGTGGAGCTTTGCGCTTGTTAAAGCTGTTTATGGGCGTCGCATCAACCGGACGGCGGACAGCGGGGACAATTTGGCCCGGATACCTTCACGTCTTTGGCGAATGCCTAACCCAGTAGCATTGGCGGATCTCGTATCGAGTTAGCAATCCGCAGCGCCGTCTCACGGGCGCGCACCCCTGAGCTCAAGTCACACTCCCAAGCCACTAATACACGCCAGCCTAATCTCGTGAGGCTGGTAATAACTCGCTCGTCCCTATCCACATTTCGCTGGAACTTATCGAGCCAAAATTGTGTGTTGCTCTTTGGGGTGCTCGCGACTTTGCAGCTCTGGTGACGGTGCCAAAAGCAACCATGGACGAACACGATTGCATTGTGACGTGGAAAAACGAGGTCGGGCTTGCCGGGTAGTCTCTTGTTGTTGAGCGTGAAGCGCAGCCCGAGCTTGTGTAGTTCACGCCTCAAGATGCGTTCCGGAGAGGTATTTGACGATCGTATCTGCGCCATACGCTTCGAGCGTTCTTCTGGCGACAAGAAATCGGCCATTGTATCGTACTATGTATCTTCAACAATCTGATAGAATGGAAGGCCCCTTACAACTTGACCTGGGGAGTCGAAAGACTTGTAGAGGCACTGGTGGTTAGCCAGAGTCTTTATGCGCTCTGCCACTTCGGATGCGCCGTTGGCCAGACCTAAAGCCGAGAGTTCAGATGAGGTCAGGTTGGGGACCTTATGCACAAACCACGTTAGCAAGGGCTCCCTGTAATCAGTCGCATTCACTTTGAAATGCCTCAGGTACTGGGATGCCAAAATAACGCCGCAACCAAACTCTCTTCCTTGAAGAAGGAGTTTTCGCAGCACGTCAAATTCATACCGCATGATATTGTCGGCTTCGTCGACGAGTAGATATGAATCGATTGCCCGAAGTTGGGGGGCCTCGCCAAGGAATGGTCGCTTTGGCGTCTTCAACATATTCTCGTAAAACATGTTGAGCATGACCGCCACGAGCATGTTCTTGCTCCGGTCGTCTTGGCCAAAGGCGTCGAGCGAAACGACTACCACACCGTCCAGAAACTGGTTGAAGGGGATGCATTTCCCCGGGTCGCGCTCGAAAATCTCCATGTCGACCAAATCGTCGATGATAGCCATGGGTGAGTCAGACTTGCCCTCGAGCAAGTCTGAATAGGCCGCGTGGACGTCGTATATAGTCGGAGCTGCGCCGCCGGCGCCCTCGTACGCGCTGCGTACTGCCCGCTTGAGCTTGTCGCGCTGGACCGGACCGATCCCGCTGTAAATCTTGTCCAGCACGTCGGCAAAGAAACGGAAGCGATCAAGCCAAGGCGACATGGATTCTTCCATGTCACTGACATCAAACAAATTTAGGGGGAGCCGTTGCGGCTTTACGACTTTTGCCCCAGTCGCCGCGACAAAGTCGGCGCTGCTATAGTCCTTCTTGTAATCAAAGATCAACACGCGTGGACGAATGCCGCGATTCACCGGGGCGGAAGAGGCGATTTGATAGATTAGTGACTTTAGAAGTTGCGTTTTGCCGGTGCCGAGATCGCCAACTACACCCATATTGAGTTGATTTAGGCGTGTATCGGAGAGAACCAGCTCAAGCTCACGCTTTTCGAAGCCATCGATAGTTGTGCCCACGCGCAGGACGATTCCATCTGAAGCCTCGCCAGGATTCGAAACCGGCGGTTCTTCTTCGACCAATCGAGCTAGGTCGCCGGCGGCGGGACCCCGGGCTTCCCCTTGCAGGGCGTCGCTTAGAGAAGGATCTGGCTCGCTCCCTCGCGCTGCAACGTCGGCAGCGCCGGGCTTTGGCATAAGGTCCCAATCGCCGACCCTAGCTCTCACGCTATCGTAGAACGCGTGTGCATCGTTCCCGGCGATGAGGCCTGCGTCCTTCATTCTGATCACTATGGTTTCGGCAAATCCGTCACCGTCGCGGTCGATCGCATCGCTCATAGTCGAGTCATCGATCACGACGAGACGGCCGCGCTTGTCGATCGAAACGCATGCGTCGTCCGCTAGAATAGCCGACGCGATCCGCTCGTGGAGCAAAGACCAGTCGGCAGCGGATCCAGCGAGGTCTTCATGCTGGCTATAGACCCGCATCGCGAACCCGATGATCGAGAGCAAGAGATGCTGATAGGCCAAGCGCCACGCGGACAGGCGCCCTTCCTGTGCCGCCAGATTCTCGAGAAGGCGCGATAAGGAATTTGCTTGCCCTAGCGCGTCACGCGAATCCGACGCGGAGAAAACAGACCCGAGCCGGCATTTTACTTCGATGGGCGTAAGCTGGAGGCGGACCCCTGTTGGTGCGAGGGAGATGCCGACCACCAGCAGGTCTGGCCTGGAAAGTCCCGCATCGGACGTGTCCCTGCTCATGGAACGGGAAAGGTCGTCGATGTAACCTCTGAATGGATCAACTGGTACTACCAACGAAATGGTTGGCTCGCCAGAAGATCCACCGACGACGGGCAAGAGGCTGCCGGGACTGCCCGTTATGCGGAAGCGATCCTGAAGCATGCGCCCGGCTAGAAACAGCCCAAGGTCTCCCGTCGCGCCGGAATCGGCTCCAGAAAGTCCTCTGATAGTCGGGATGCCCCGGCGCGCTACTTCCAGCAATATTCCCTCGACCTGCTCGTCGGAGAGGCTCTCGCATCCAGGCAGTTTCGAGAGCACCCGCTTTAAGCCGTCGCGGTCTGAGGGTTTGACGCGCGAAAGCAAATAGTAGCCGTTGGTGTCACCAGCGCGCTGCGAATAGGACGGCAGGTCGTAGTCCCAAAGATAAGATTGCGGCAGCCAACCGCCAAGGAAACACGCGGGGTCGATCGCGGATGACGATACAGCGACGAAGTCTGCCTTCCGATCCTCGAGCATGTCGCCTATGGCGTGGACGTTCGGCGCGAAGCGAAGTCCGACAGGTTGAGATGCCGAACTCTCGAGCTGTGCTATGCAAGCGGAGACCTTGTCTGCAAGGGGATCACCCGTCGGCTCCGCCGGCCGCGATTGTCTGGATTCGCTGAGGAATCCTTCTGGGAGCTGGCGGCGGATACGATGTCGGATCAATCCGCCAGCTCCGAGCGCTGACATAGCTGGAGTTTCGGATGTATCAGGTTCAGACGAGTCGAGCTGGGCGATAATGCCGAGGTCAATCCCCTTGCCAGCTGGGGGCTGCGCAAACCAGCGCACGTGGTTTTGGGTGTCCTCAGACAGGTTGGCGATCATCGCGTCATCTGGCCATGAGGGCGTATCCCTCATGTCGAAAACGTCGAGCCGGCGAGGCCCCGTGGTGCTCAGACGAGCAGGCTTGTCAGGTTCCGAATAATTAGCGGACGACCACTGGACCAAGCCCTCATTGCAAGAATCCGTAGTTCCGCCGGCGCTACTAATGGCAACGCTCAGCGCTGGCTTGGCGCATAGGACATTGGAAACGTCATCGAGCGCCCGGCCAACCTGCCCCGCGCTAAATCCAGCGGAAATCCCACCGACGGTAATGCCGAACGTGGCGCCAAATGGCGCTTGGCAAGATCGGTTCGCCAGTTCCCGCAACCGGCGACCATTCCACATGACAGACCAGTAGTCCGTGTTCGACTCTACGGCGAGGAACGGGACCCAGTCGATCCCTTCGGGCGCAACTAGCGGCATGTGCAGGACGTCTGGGATCACCCCGGGATCAAGTATACCTGCAGCAGGGCAGGGCTTAGCGCTTAAAGCTGCATCATCGAGGATCCGTTGTGCGAGCGAATGCCACGCCAACCGCAAGGGATGGAGCGGGGAAAGCAAGATCGCATCAGGCGTCCGGGCGAGCGTTCGCTTTCCGGGCTCAAGGGTCGCAATCGCTACGACGTCACTCCATGTCGCTATTTCCGGGCTTGCTCGCAACCATGTGGAATACCCATCGAGATACTCCTCCAAGAGGCCCTGGAAAGCGGCGTCCTGCCGTAGCCACTCGCCCAGAGGGGCCGCCTCGATCAATCGCGACTGGTCATCGCCACCGCGGATGAGGCGACAAATTTCCTTGCGGGCAGATAGGAACGCCGCCGGCGGGTCGAATTGGCTTGCAGGCGGCCGAGGATCCTTAAGGTACCGTCCGGCGGAAATGACGCGACCGGCGTCTTCCTTCCAATTGGGTTGAACCCAATGGTCAGCGTAGTCGTCCGCCAAGACGAGTGGCAAAAAGGAATGAGCGACGTTTTCCTGTTGCAAGATCCACCCCTGAAGGGTGGTCGTACGTGCGTTCCGGTTCAGCTGGACTACGGGCTTTGCGCCCGAAGGGTCGATCTGGCGACGATTGACCATAATTAGTCGTTCGAATTCGCTACTGCAGCCCTCTTCGGCGACATCATCACATGAGATGAAAATACGGCAGGTCTCAGTGGCCGTGCCGCGGGCCGTTGGACGCGTGAAGGGAAGGTCGACCTGATAGGACCCATCAACTTCCACCTCTAACTGGTATAGTCCAGTCTGGACGTCGCGGACTTGCAGTTGCTGTTGCTCTTCACCGTGGCCATCGCCGCTAGCGATTCCGGTTGCCGGGCTGTCAATCGTCGAACCGGGAGAGACGAAGGCTAGGAGCTCGTAACGACCAGGGCCTGGCAGCGTGATCGCGGTTTCCCAATTTGCTCCCTTTGTGACCCGCGAGGGCGCTTTGGGAGGGGTTACCTTGCGTGCAGTCCGGCACACGATGAAGATCCCTGGCCCCCAAGTCGCGAGCGAAATGACCTTGAGCGATGCAGTGCGAAAACCTTCCGCGCTGGCCTTGTATTGGATCGGCGACCTGTGCTGCGGCGGCGCTTCGTCCGAAAGTTCCAGGCGGCCTTCCACCGGCTCGACGCGCGGAAAATCGGCACCGGACCGGCCTGGCGATCGCGCCAAACTGACGACAACTGGGTCACCGTTCTCCTGACTTACGCTTACCGCAATCTCGACCACGTCCTGGACGATCAGTGGTACTCCCCTGGATGGTGGAAGGAGAGGGTTTGCACATTCGACCCGGATGTCGCCGACAATCTCTGGCTCGTCGTCCAGCAGTTCGGCCCACACCTCTGCGGTTAGGCCAAGCCACCACGCAGGGGGAACGGGAAGCTTGGCACCACTTGCTGGCGCGTAAAAAGGTTCAGGGGAGCGGTCAAGCGCAGTGGGAATCTGGCAGCTGGACCGGATGTGGACGAGAAACGCGTCTATCCAGCCTTTCTGCGTGTCGTTTGCTTCGGCTCGAGCATGGGCGAGGCCGGTGGCGAAGCCGTCCGACAGGGCGCTTGCTACCCCGTCTAGGCTCGCGTGCTGCTCGTTGGATACAAGCTTTCCCGTCGCGCTTGGCGGCACGCCACAGGCTAGGCTGATAAGCTGAGCAGCCTGGCTCGTTTCGACAGTGCCCTCGAACACTCTCGCAACCAGCTGCCAGCCCGCCGTACGATTGCCTGCATCTGTATCGACGTCGTCAAAGGCCCTTGCTGCTCGCGCGACGATGGCGCGGGCTTCTTCAACTTGCTGCGTATCCAAGCCCGAGCCAAGCAAGGCATAGTCGAGCGCCATTTGCAGGAAGGGGTCAGCCCACCAGTCCTCGAAAGCAACGTTCGCTCCGTTGCTAGAGGAGGACATCCCAAACTCGTCCGTCGTGGACGTGACGGACCGAATTGCGTGTTGGCCCGGCGGAACGAGCGCAAGGTAGCTCGATGCTCGTGGTGAGTTGCGAAGGTCTAAGAGGTGACTTTCGTCGCAGAGCCCCGACACGCCCGTTCCCGGGTTAGCTGTTCCAGGAGGCAGCTCGGGCACTTGCAACAGTACCGGCAGGTCGGGTCCTTGGCCTGTTGTCAGCAGCGAAAAGACACCACGCAGTATATCTAGCGGCGGGCCATGAAAGATAAGTCGCGTCTCTGTTGGCAACCCCGCGGACGTCTCGGTTAGGCGGCTTTGCACGACCGATGCCAACCAAGATTCAAGCCGGCTCATGGTCTTGCGCCTTCTCGGACGGGCCGAACTTGTGGAAACGGGGGCACCAACAACATGCCACTCTCGGCGTCAGGGCTATCGAGAACTAGCCCAAGCATACGAAGCTGACTTCCAAGCTCGTTGGAGTCGATCTTTCGGTGGTCCACGACAATCCCATACGCCGCCATGTGTTGGGCGAGGCGGTGAACTGACCTTGGGCCAGCTAGCTTTGCGAGAGAGCAATGCACAAGCAAGAGGACGGCGACAGGCCCTGGGACGCAAACCCAGGGGCTGGACTTTGCGGCACTACGCTTTCGAAGCACGTAGCCCTGATCATATCCCCGCAGGATTGGGTTCGCGACCTGACGCTGATAGAGGACGTGCCGGGCGAACTCCATTAGGTTTGCGCCTACGCCTCTGCGACAGCGCAGTGTTCGAGCTTCGCGGTCCGATAGGTCCTCTATGACCGCGCCCATTCCCGCTAGGGCCGCGCGGTTCTCCTTCACAGTGTCGCACAACGCCTGCACGTCCGCTGCGGACGACAGCTTACCCGTGAAATCCTTGCCGCAATCCTGCAGCCCCCACAGGACGGCGTTGAGGCCCAGGCGAGCGGAGAGATATGTCGATGTCCTGTCGCGCAACTCGGAAATCGGTGCCATGCCGTAGGTGAGATACCCGAAGTCGCGTGGGTAGATTGTCTCACGAACGTTGGCAGGTTCCGCACCCGAGAGGGATTGCAGTACGCAGGCCCAAATTTGCCGATGGACCTCGCAAACCCAGGCGACATGCGCAACAGCCGCGATCCTGACCAACGCCTCGAGCAAGCTTGTCCATTGCCGGCGCGTCATCACGGACTTCGCCGCTAATACGGCATCGAGATCTTCGCAAAATTGTCTCGCCGGTGACGCGCGGCCAGCAAGCTCGCCCTCTGGCAAGCAGCTTGCATCGTCTTCTTCTGGAACCGTGAGACCTGCTCCCCATTGCGCCCCTGTCCAGGCGCAAATTTCGTCGCGGAGAAACCGCGCGAAGACATCGTCATCTTCGTGCACACCCAAGGCATGGAACAGCTTCCCCCATGTGTCTTGGGCCGCAGATGGATTCGGCGAACCTAGCCAGATCATCTGGCGGATTAGCGCACCTGCGGGCCATGGATTACCTGCCAGCCGTGCGGAACCCGAGAAAGACGCAGTTTCACCGACTAGTGGGGTGATCTGAAGGAAACGCTTTGCTGACTGGTTCGGAAGCTTGGGGCTTTCGAGTACGTTGTGCAGGAGGGCGTGCATGCTTTCACCGTCAAGCGCCGCGCCGACTGGTTTACGGCCCCTGTCGCGGTTCGCGACTACCGTGCCGTCAACCTTCCTCCCACGTATTGGAACGCGCCCCTCGCTGATCGAGGCGATTTCCCCTCCATCGTTGAAGGCGCTGATCGTGCGGTAAAGGCTCGCAACGAGCACCTCCGAGTTGGCGTACTCCGGAGCTGGGCTCATGGACAGTGCCGCACCCTTGTAGGCCGGATGCGAGCGGCTCCATGGCGAGGCCTTAAAATCCGTAAGGCTCAACGCCGGCCCCCGCGAGTGCTCGACACGAACTTGCCACGATGAAGCTCAATCGACATCGTGCCGCCAAGGAGAATGAGGGGGCGTTCCCGAGCGATGCGATCCCGTACGATCCAGCCAGACATTCGCGCACGTGTTGTGTCTAGGAGAGCCAGCACGGTTCGTGGAAGAGAGGCTGCCGAAAGTCCTGAATCAAGCTCCTTCACCGCCTTGAAGAGTTCATAGGTAAGCGCAACCGGCTGCTCGGCCTCGCCTACTTCGACCTGTAGGAAACAAATAGAGGGACGGGGCCGACCTTCATGCGTTGAAAAACGCGGTGCAACTCGCCGACGAGAGACTACTAGTATAGCCTTTCGGCGAATTGGTGGTTGAGGCTGACCAAAGGTCGTCGTTAGTGACACATCGAAGTTGTGCTCATTGTTCAGCAGGTCCTCGACCTGATTTGCTATCTCCCTTAGGTCGTGCCCATGCCCGTCTGCGTCAGCGACGACACGCTGGAAAGCGTCCAGCGTGTCGGCCGAAGGTACGGCGGCCTGGCTGGCCCCGATGCTTCGGCGCGATAGGCGGCAGGCAAAGTCGCGCACAAACCGCTGGATTCGCGTAGCGGCCGATGGTCTCTTAACCCTTACCTTTGGATCGGAAAGTTCTTCGTCAAGGTTCGCTAGACGCTCCAGCAGCACCCGCTCATTCGGTAGGAGCGCGCGCCGCGAAACAAGAAAGTCTAAACCTTCGCGGACTGACCTGCTGAAGCGAATATCAAGTTCACCGAGCCGCACCACTCCGCTCCATAGGGTGACCTCGGCATCGGGCGATGCCATGGCAGGATCTAGGAGATCGACGAAGCTTTCTAGCAACGGCGCGATCATGGCGGGGATTTGGCTGGCGCTACGGGACGCCAGGAAATAGTGGAGACCCATAGCGGTGTGACTATGGTCTTGCAGTCCAAGCTCGCGAATGTCGCGCAATAGCGACGAGGCGGCACGCTTATCCCATCGGTGGAACAGCGCATGCTGATACTGTGCGGCAACCAGCCAGAAGATCGCGCCGGACGCCTCTCGTTTTGGCCTTCCGCCTAACGCGGCATCCTTGTCTGCAGCCTGCATTTTGGCGGCCCACGCACAAGGGTCGGACGATAGGCTGCCTTGGCCTGCGCCGCTTCCTGCGAGCAAATAGGACATCAGCGAGAAGAGATCGCGAAACGCCCATCGTTTGCTGGTACCCAATTCGAACCAGCGCAGCATTTTCAGAAAGGCGTCGGCTGTCCTTTGGCTTGCGAGCGCCTTGCGGCTAGAGCAAAAAGGGCAAGCTGAACTGGCGGGACAGCCCCCGTCAGCATGCCAAAGACGTGCTTCAGTCGCGCGCGCCAGTATCATCTTCGCTGCGGCCTCGTCTCCTTGGTCGGTTTTTTCGATCAAGGATTCGGCATCCATCGGCCAAACCGCGACTTGAGGTGATCCGAGCAGCGGCCAGCAGGGCGGAGCGTCCGGCGCTAGGCTTACGGCGCGGGCAATTTCTTCTAGAAGGTCTTGCGCACCCTCAATCTTCGAATCGATCGCATGGATCATGGCGTCGTCGAGAACGCCTCGATTGACGCAGCAAAGGTAGGCGGATCCTGACGCCGCCATGGCCTGATCCAACTCTTCCACCAAAAGCATGGCGGCTGTGCGCTGGACGGACCCGCCCACGGACGCATCTTGGACAATTCGCAGGTTGAGCTCGCGGGCAGGTGCCGCCAGTTCACCTGCATCAACCTCTATGACACGCGGCACGATGCCGGAAGTCGGATGATAAGCCTCTGATAGTGAAGCGGTCAGACGTCCTTGGCAGCCGAGCGCGACATCCAAGTGCTCTACGGTAGCCTCGACCGCCTCGGTTTTGCCATTCCCTGGTCCGCCGACCAGCAGTACTACGCGTGGAACGTCAAGGTCACCAGCTGCGAGGCGATCAGCCCAATGGCGCAGCTTGTGTAGTAGATTAGTTTCGAAGACCTTCTCGCCGGGCCGCCCACTATGCAAATCGAACAGGCGCCTAACCCCACCCCCTCGGTTGCCGGCCCAGTCGAGTAGCCCAGCTGGGTAGATTGGCTTTGGCTCACTGATTAAAGCGCCTGATGCATCGGACATATGCCGCTACGCCGCGATCTTGTCTGGTCGGCGCACGGTTGCGCGAGCTTTGTTGTACCTCATCAAGACTTCGCCCCACATCTCGGCAATTAGTGGGGGGACCGCATTCGCCACCTGCGTAAAGCGCGGAACCTCTCGCGCCCGGCGCTCGCCGCCAGTCGTGTATTTGCCTTTGAAAACGAACCAATCGGGGAAGGTCTGCAGTCGCGCGTTTTCTCGTACGGTGAGCGTCCTGGGTTCACTATAGTGAATAAGATCATCCGGCATACTTGTAATCGTAGGTGCTGGGAGTGCGGGGTCTAGTACTCGCGTCGCCATCTTCTTGATGCCGTGGCGCTCACGCATCTCACGGTTCAGCTGGACGTTCAGGCGTCCAGCTTCGCGGCACTCCTCAATAATTTTGCCAAATCGTTCGACGATATGCGGGCGATGCTTTGCAAGACGGGTGTCCGAGACGGCCCCCACGAAACCATCGCGCATCAAATTCTGGAAGTTTGTCCGCGTCGCCCCCGTCAAGATCGCATCATAGCCTTTAGAATCCGCACAGGGACCGGTGCCGGCGCGGTCGCGTTCCAAGTCCGATATGGCTTGCTTTGAAGACACACGCGTTTTCAGGCCGCGCTTTTCGAGAAATCTTGTCCGCGACGCCCTCATCCTCGCGAATGGATTGTCGGCAGCAGTAACGCGCTTGTAGTCAGACTTGAGCATCCCCACCAGGAAGAAGCGCGGCCTTTGTTGAGGTATTCCGAAAGCCGAGCAACGAAGTGTATCAGTGTAGACATGATAATGGATGCTAAGTTTGGAAATAACGTCATCGGCGAAATTTTGCCGGACCGTGTCGTCGTTATCGTCTACGAAGTCGTAGGTGATCCCGCGCACGTTCTCGATCAAGACCATCCGTGGAAGGACGATATCGACAAATTCGAGGTATCTTTTCACAAGCTCGTTCCTCGGGTCGCCTGGCTTTCGGCGCCCGGCGCTCGAGAAGCCCTGACAGGGGGGGCCGCCGGCGAGCAGGTCCACCGTACCCCTCAGGCCCTTGAGCTCCGCTCCATGCGCCTCCATCAATGACTCGATTGTCCATGGCTTTCGTTCAAGCCATGCGGGCCAGATGTAGTTGAATCTGGGGCCGTCGATCAGGTTTGCCCGCAAGGTTTCGAATGCAAACGCATCTTTCTCGATCGCGAAAAGGCCTTTCCAGCCCGCACGCATGAGGCCTAGGCTCAGACCGCCGCAGCCCGCGAAAGCGTCAACGAAGATTGGATCCTGACCACTACCTTGCAAAACGCGTCCCCAGTTCGACCCCGCACTGATTCGAGCCGCGAAGCATTTTGATCACCTTGGCCCATGCCTCCAACCTAGAAGGTGCCGAAGCTTGTTGCCGGTGCCATTCTGCGTCGCCACCTTGGGTGTTGGCAATAGATCGCCTGAGCGACAGTTTCGGTCGCATCGCTTCCATGATGTCTTCGGAGCTTTGACTCGGCCCTTCGGCGACTGATGTGAGAGAGGGATCTGAGGGCCGATCTAGAACAAATCCATTTTTCAGTGGGCTGTCTCTTCTACGGCATCGCTAACCCCGCGCCAGACACTTTGACCAGGCAGCGCTTTCCGCCCTTGGCCTTCTGAGCTGCCGCCACACACCGAGCCAGCACGTCGCGGTTTTGCTCGACGATCCGCCGCGCGGTTTGCGTCTCCCGCCAACGCTTGGGGTCAGCAACAGCCAGCATTCGCTCACCGGCCGGCCACATATCTCGGTGAAGCACGCGCGCTGCCCGCTTCTCCGGCCAAGCCCACTGTTCTGGAGCCGCCTGCGCCACGATGACCGGAAAGCTCGCGCCTAGAACAGCCCCGCCAATCACACCGGCCAACGCCGCTTGTAAAAGCCGGCAATTTTGCACGCTGGCCAAACGCGCCGTATCGACCCAGCCGCGAAGATCACCGGCCGCCCGCTGGAGTATCTCCTGGGCCTGATGCAACGTCGCGCGGTCCTGCCGGCGAGCCTCATCGCCGGCCGCCGTGATCTGATGCGCCATCTCAGCGGGCGTAGCCGCCAACGCCGGACTGGCCGCCAGTTTTCCCATGCGCCCGACCGCGACCCTCACGCCTTGAGCGATCTCCCCTAGTGTCTCGCTGTAGTCCGGGGCCGACGCGCGTTCGGCGGCTAGCCCCGACAGAGCGACGTTCAACAAGGCCACTTCTCGCCGCAACGCCTCGAACGCCACCGCCGCCGGATCTACCGGCGCTTCTGATCCAATGTCTTGATCCATCCCATCCTCCTACAAGCCAAGTCCTCGACCACGACCGATGCCGAGGTAGTCGGAGAGGCCCTGTCCCACGCTGCGGCCCATCTCGGCCGGAAGCCCAAGTTCGCGCCGCCGGGCGCGCAGCAGCGAGTCCACCTGTGGGTCGCGCTCCAGGCTCTTGGCCATCGCGCCCATGCGGTCGCTGACCTGGCCGGCGCCGGTCATGTCGCCCGCGCGATGAAGCGCTGAGCGCTGGCGCTCCAGGCCCTGCCAGCGCTCAACGAAGCGGTCGGCGCGCAGCCGTGGATCGGCGCGAACCTCGGCCTCAAGCTGAAGGACGCGGATCGCCTGCTGCGCGCGGCCTGAAGCCGTCTCGCCAGCCAAGGCCGGATCGCGGACATAGGCCCGCTCCAGGTCCTTGGCGGCGTGCGGGCCGATCTTCCCCATCGCCTCGCGCGCCTGCTCCAGCGCCTGCCGTTGATGCGCGAGCACCGGCAAGCCGCGGTCGTTCATGCGCATGACGTCGGCCGCGGCGCGCGCATGGCGCTCGATCGCCCGGCGCTGAACAACCTGGTCGTCATCGCGCGCCGGCGCCGTTGGCTGACGCGCCGGGCTGGCCGGCTTGAACCCGGCGAACATCCCGCGCTCGCGCTGCGGCGGCTCCTTGGGCCGCATCGACGCCGGCACATGAATGTCGCGCCGTTCGGCGAAGTCGCTGGCCATGTCCTTGGCCCGCTCGCGCGACAGCACGCGCGTGAGCTTGCCCAGATCCTCGAACTCGTCCCGGCCGTAGTGGAGCTGAACGCTGTCACGATGCCGCGACAGGGCGACATAGGCGCCGTGGCGGTCCATCCCCGGCGTCGCCAGCACATGAGTGCGATCGACAGTGACGCCCTGGCTCTTATGGATGGTGGCCGCATAGCCGTGATCGACCTGGGCGTAATCCTTCAAATCGAAGGCGACCGAGCGCCCCGCGTCGAGACGCACGGTCATCTGGGTGGGCGAGACCTGCTCGATCTCGCCGAGCATGCCGTTCTTCACGCCCAGCCCACGATCGTTCTTCAGGAACATCATCCGATCACCGGCCGCGAACGCGCGCTCGCCGCGCTCGGCCTTGACCGTCACGTCCTCGCCCAAGGCACCGGCCTGACGTAGCCGATCTCGCGCCGTCAGATTGAGATCGCGCACCTCGTCATTGGTGTGGGTCAGGATGATCCGGCTCTTACCCGGCTCGGCGATCCGGTCGCGGTCCCAACGCGCGACCAGATCCTCGCGCGCCTGGTCGCGGGTCTCGGCCACATGGACCATGCCCCGCGCCTCATAGGACGCAAGCGCTTCGCCCGTGCGGCCCGTGGCCAACTGCCGGGTAGCGTCGCGATGCCAGTCTTCATGCTGCCGGCGAACCTGAGTGATCTCGACGTGGTTATGGCGCTCGGCGATCGACCGAAACGCCGCGCCGGCCTCGATGGCCTGGAGTTGCTCGGGATCGCCGACCAACACCACCTTGGCCCCGGCCTTCTCGGCGGCCGACAACAGCCGCTCCATCTGCCGCGAGCCGATCATCCCGGCCTCGTCGATCACCAGCACGTCCCGCGCGTCCAGCAGTTCGCGGCCCTGCGACCACTGGTGCTCCAGACTGGCGATGGTACGCGAGGCGATGCCCGATCCGCCCTCCAGGTTCTCGGCGGCGATGCCCGACAGCGCCAGACCCTGGACGCGATAGCCGGCGTCCTCCCAAGCCTCGCGCGCCACGCCCAGCAGCGCCGACTTGCCGGTGCCGGCGTAGCCAACCACCACGCCCAGATCGCGGGTCGCGGTGACATGCTCGAACGCCGCCTTTTGCTCACCGGAGAGGACAAGACCGCGTTGCTCAGCCCCCGTCAGGGCGCGGCGCTGATCCAACTCACTGACCCGATGCGCGCGGCGCTCGGCCATCACGGCGGAGGCCCGATGCAGGCGATCCTCGACCGCGATCATCTCGCGGCTGGTGAACCGGTCCTGGCCGCGTCCGTCCTGGCCCAAGGCAACGAGATCGGGCGAGGCCTGCACCGCGCTCATGGCGCGGTCGAACTGTTCCTTGCCGTCTGAATGGCGGTGAATGAACATCGCCAGATCCCGGCGCGTGAAGGTCGCCTGCTGCTTGGTGATGGCGTCCAGCGCGATGCGGGGATCGGCGATAATCCGCTCGCCATTGGCTCGCGCGATCTCGTGGTGCTCGTCGAGCCGCTCGGCCTCCAGGCCTTCATCGGCCCGACGTCCAGCGGCCGGCCCGATCTTGTTCTGCGGCTCAAGGTCGATGCCCTGGTCTTCCAGGCTGCGATGATCGATCCGCGCGTCGATGTCGAGCTGGGCCAGGCGCTCGTTGACGTGGTCGGCCCAGGCCTCCCGCCAATGCTCGACCAACTCGGTGCGGTTCCAGTCGCGGACCTTGGCGCCGAACCCGTCTTCGCCGACCTCGCGCATCGACAGCATGACGTGGGCGTGCGGCTTGGCCAAGCCATCGGGGCCGATATCCCAATGCACATTGAGATCGGCGACCATGCCGCGATCGACCATCTCGCGCTGGACGAAGTCGCGGGCCAGTTCGATCCCTTGGGCCTGGTCCATCTCGCGCGGTATGGCGAACTCGACCTCGCGGGAGAGTTGGGCGTCCTTGCGCTTCTCGCCAGCCTCGACCGTGTTCCACAGCGCCGCGCGGTCGGCCAGATGCTCGGGCGCGCCGTCCGGCAGCAGGACCTCCGAATGGACGACGCCGCTCTTGTTGGTGAAGTCATGATCGCGATCCAGCCGCTCGTCGTGGAGCCGCGAGGCCGAGCGATAGGCGGCCGAGGCCACGGCGCTGGCCCCGGTGGCGCGGCTGATGACTTTGACGGAGAAGTGGTAGATCGCCATGGCGACAGACCACTTACTATCCTGAGCGCACGTCGGCACGACGTATAAGCGCGCCCTCCAAGATTAGAATCTCGGGAGGGACCGGGCTGTCCCAGTGTGTTCCGCCGACTTTACAGCCTTTCGAGACCGGATGTTTTATCCTGAGCGCATTCCGCAATCATGGAGACTGCAATGCGCAAACTCAGGGACTTCGATGCCGAACTGAAGACGCTAGAGGACAAGGCCAGGACGTTGAGGGAGCGGAAGATCAAACAACTTGGCGAGTTGGTGATCGCCACCGGGGCCGACGCACTGGATGTCGAGACCTTGGCCGGCGGACTGCTTGGCCTGGTCGAGACGAAGGACGCAGCTAGGAAGACGGAGTGGCGCAAACGCGGTGCGGGGTTCTTTCGCAGCGGGAAGGCAGACCCTGCGCGCGCTGCTGGCGGCGACCAATGACGCGACCCGGCGAACCACGGCGGCGCAACACCGGCTTGAGGCGGGGCGAGCCAGGACCGACACGCGGGCCTGGGTGATGCAGCGACGCGAGCGAACTCACCACCTGATCGAATTGGGCGGCTTGGTGCAAAAAGCCGGACTCGTCGAGCTGACCGGTGACGATCGAGCCGCGCTCTATGGCGCGTTCCTGACCCTGGCGATGATGGCTCAAGGCGAAGACCGCGAACACACGCTCGCCCTCTGGCGGCGCGGCGGGAAGCGGGCGTTCGAGAACGACAACCCGCCTGTCCGACCGCCAAGCCGCGCCAATCCCTAAGACGACTTTTGCTGACCCTGGTCGTCCGCCATCGCGCGAATCAGGTCGAGGATCTGGCGGCGAACACGACCCTTGCCAATCTTCGGGAAGATCGCGGCCAGCTCCAGGCCCTCGGGCGTATTCAGAAAGTCCGTGATGACCCGATTGGCGGCCTCGCCGACATCGTCGCTCTCATCGGTGACAGGGTCGGCGAGCCCATCGAAGAAGTATGACACCGGGAAGCGTTTTGGCGATCTCATAGAGCTTGCTGGCGCTGACGCGATTGGCGCCGCGCTCGTATTTCTGGACTTGCTGGAAGGTCAGCCCCAGCGCGTCGGCCAAATGCTCCTGGCTGATACCCAGCATCTTGCGGCGCATGCGCACACGACCGCCGACGTGGAGGTCAACGACATTGGGCGTGCGGGTTTCAGGCGTATCGGTCACGAAAGTCTCCATCGCATCGGTTGGCCGGCGAGGCGCCAACCGGAAAGGTTCTTGGCGGCGCAAGAAGACCTTGCGCGGCAGCGTTTCAAGGTCGTTCTCCAGTTACGCTAGCGCCCCTGGATTCGACGCATTCGGATCAATCGGCCATGCTGAGTAATGTCCAAATACGATCCCCTGTCGGGTCACCTGCGTCGCCAGCGTCAAGACGAACTCGAACTGACCTTCGCGGAGATCGAGCGCATCCTCGGCGCCACGCTCCCCAAGAGCGCGGCTCTGCCTCAGTGGTGGTCGAACGTCACCGACCCAAAGACAACCCACGTGCAGCGCAAGGCCTGGCGTGACGCCGGCTATGACGCCTTTTGCTGACCGGTAAGGATCGCGTGCGCTTCAAGCGGACCCGCTGAGGCGGCCGCCAGGCTGGGCCGGTCCGACCGGTCACCGTGCTTGAAGCCGCCGCCGATCTTCGCTCGGAGACAAGACGCCCTGGATCGCTTGGTGGAACAAGGGCCGGACGGGCTGGCGCGCGTCAAGGGGACGCCCTTCGGGCGTCTCGCGGAGCGACGGCGAAGCCGCCCTTGACCCGCACCATCCCGCCCGGCAAAGGCTCCCCAAGCGCTCCAGGGCGAGCACCGACCGTTCCGGTCCTGGCTCCCGCCGATTGGGATGGGCAAGGCGGGAACCGTTGAGAGCTGAGCGGTCAGCTCTTGCACACCGGTGACCCGCAGTGCGGACAGCGCGCGGTGCGCAACTCCTCCATCGTCGCCTTGAAGAGGTCATACCCGTCGCCCTGCTGATGGACCATGACCTGTAGCGCCACCTCCAGCTTGGCGGCGACGCCGTGCATGTCGCGCGCGCGAACCTTGGGCAGCGCTTCGAGCCATGCCTCGCGTTGGTCGAACAGCGGCTTCAACTGCTCGTCGATGGCGTCCATCTCTTCGGAGGGCAACAATTCCCCACGCTCCTCTGGCGTCATCCGCTCCCATCGCTTCTGACGCACGAGGATGGTCTCCAGGTCCGACCAGCGCAGACCAAGACGGTCGATCTCCGCGTCGAGCGCCAGCCACTCGGCGCAACGTGTCATGGCCTCGTTCGATGAAGCCGCAACGCCAGCGCCGGCGCCGGCGACCACTGGCGCGGCGCTGGCCGCGCCAATGACGACGCGCCGGGAAACGGCGAAGGGCTCCTTGTCGTCAGACATCGGGATGCTCCGCTTTGGAAGGGTTGATGGGCTTAGGGCGGGCGCGCTCGATCAGATCGACCGTGCGGGAAAGCTCGCAGAGTGCGTCGGCCAGGCGCGCCTGAACGTCGTCAATGGAGAGCCCCAGATGGCGAGCGATCAGCGCGTAGTCGAACGCCTCAATGCGGTTGAGCAGGAAGACGTCCCGTGTCTTCCGCCGAAGGCGGAGCACGGCGTAGGATATGACTTGCTGGGCGTTGTGCGGATCGAAGACACGGCCGCGCCAAAGATCGGGATGTCGCCAGCGCCACCACTGGCTGACCACAAGCGGCCAAGGCCTGCTGAGGCGCGCCATCACGCGGCGCCTTCATGATCTGAAGCTTCGCGCCCGGCGGCCTCGACAACGGCGTCGATCAGACCCCGAACCGTCGTGCAGGCCCGCGACCAGCGGACCGACGCGATGGCCTTCGGCGGCATCTGTGAAATGGCATGGACTTGGTAGTACGGGCCAAGAAGCGCGGCCAATTCAGGAAGGGCTGCTGGGGCGCCCTTGAACCCCGCGCGCCGCGCGAACCTCTGCGCTTTGGTGAGATCGTGCCGGAGATCGACACGGTTCCGGTCGTCGCTGATCCCCCGGTGCAGGAGGTGCGCCTTCAGCGCCAGTTCGATCGCGATGGCCAGGAAGTAGCGGGTGGCCTCAGGATGTCGGGGCAGCGCCGCCTCGGCCGCTTCGTGGAAGCCGGCCGCGCTACGGCGGAACGTCGCCGCCAGCGATTTGCCGGCGCCGTCGCGTCGCCGGGCAACCCGGCGTGTCACTTGCCACCGGAGGAGAAGGCGGCGAGGTCGCGGACCGCGCGGGTGATCAGGCCGTGGGCTTCGGGATGGTCTTCCACGAAGATCAGGCGGGCCGCCACCGCAAGGTTGGCGACGACCGCCTCAATGCTCTTTGCGGGCTTCGGCCGCATGGCCTTGAGGAGGGCGTGCCCTTCGACTTCCAGCACATCGAGCCTTACGTCGATCTCGGAAAGCCTGGCGCCTTCGGGGATCTCGGCCTGCTGGCCGGATGATAGCTGATACCAGTTGCGTTTGGTCATCAGCCAGCCTTCGAGCGTGCCCCACTCAAGTTGGAGCTGCCGCTGTTCGGCGTCGATAGCGAGCCAGCGGAGGCAGATAGCGACAGACGGGTCCGCTACGACCTGGGGCGCGGGCATAGCCGCAACCCCACAGGTGACGGCGCTGCCAACCATCATTGCTCGCCTGGACGGTTCATCCGCGCGCGCAGGCGCGCGCCCCGCCTTTCGACGTGACTCCATGGCCTCTGCTCTATAATCATGAGTGACGATTTTATTATCACCCGTCACTGGCGAGGGGTCCATTATAAAATGATTATGTACGATAATAAAATTATCGCCCAATGATTACGGCTGAGCAGATCAAGGCCGCTCGCGCTCTTTTGGGCTGGAGCCAGCCGCAACTTGTAGCGGTCTCAGGCGTCTCGTTACCGACCATAGTGCGTATGGAGAGTTCGGTTGGACCTGGCCGAAGCTCTGCCGCAAATGTCGATGCGGTTCGACAGTCGTTGGAGAACGCCGGCGTCATGTTTCTATCGGCTGACGACATCGGCGGGCCAGGCGTCCGCCTGAAGAAGTAGCGCGCGCCGCAACTGACCGCAGCCAAGCCCATCAAGGCACGCTGCCGCCGCTGCCAGGCGCGCCAGCCTACTCTTTTGACGCCGGGAGCCTGTCTTTGTTTCCCATAGTACGATCTGGTCTTGCTAGGCCTTGCCACTAGCGGCAGCCAATCCAATTCTGGCTCATCGAATGCCTTGAGATCCCAGTCTGTGGAGCTTGCAACGATGGCCGACCTCGACCGGATAGTCCGCCTCAAGACCGTGCTTGTGCGCACGGGCCTTAGTCGATCGACTCTCTACCGGAAGATCAGCGAGGGCTCTTTCCCTAAGCAGATCCCAATAAGCGCTCACGGTGCGGGATGGCGGGAGTCCGCGATCAATCGTTGGATCTCTGACCCAGCTGGATATCGACACGACGCCAGCTAGCTTTACCCCTTGGTAGAAGGGCACCTCTAGGCGGTGCTGGTGTGGGCAGCCGATGGCGTCTCCCGCGTGGGGGCGGGAGGCGTTCAAGGTTAGACAGGAACGAAGATGCCCCGGCGATTGCTGCGGTTGGACATCACCCAGGCGTTGCCTGTGGTGGCGCTGGATAGGAACGCCGAGCCCAGTCGCGGATTGAGGCCAGAGGTCACGGCGCGCTTCAATTGGGCGAAGGTAACCTCGCCGACCCGACGCTCGATCCGCAACAAGGTCTTATGCGGCAGCTTGATCACGACGAGCCCGCATCGTTCGAGATGGCGTATGAAGCGGCCGATGGCGTCGCCGAGGCAACGATTATATTCGACGTAGTAGACCATGATGATCGGTCTGAGCTTTTTGATCTTCTTCTTGGGTTTGGCCGCTGCGGGGGCGAGCCGGAGTCGCACGGGCATAGTGGGTCTCCTTTGTTGATGAGGGCACGCTTCACTATTCATCAGCGTCACCGTCGCTCTCGGCGTCGGTTGCGGGTGTCAGATATTCGGCGCGGGCGGCGTTGATGAGGGCCCGGAACCGAGCCTCGTCGTTGGCCTCCAGCGCCGCGACTTCTTCTTGCAGTCGCTCGCGGCCGGCGATCAGCGGCCAGCTCCCGACCGCCGTCGTTTCGATCATGCCATAGCCGCCGATCGGCAGCGGTATGATCGTGTAGCCGATAGTGGCCGCCTCCTCCTGCATGGCCTCGATAAACGCCTCCCGAAGAAGCATGCGCCCACTCACCCTCCTCAAGGTCTTTTCGGAGAAGCGCCAGCGCGATCCGGCCCCGCGCCTCCCGCCGACCCGCCGCACCATCGCCACGAGCATGACCGCCACGTCTTCTGGACTGGGTTTCATGGATTGCCCTACTTTATGATGTCTATACTTCCGGATAGGGAGCAGATTAAGAAGCATCGCTTGGGCTAGATTGCAAGAAAAACGAGTGCTATCCCCTCAAATTAGGAGTCTCTGAACTTCACCTTAGCACTGGGGTCGGTGGTGCGAGGGCGAGAGCGCGTGAGGGCTCGCGGGGCAAAAGTGCACCCGACGAGCGCGAAAGCCCGAAAGGCCTATTGACTGAGGCCTTGTTTGGCCGGTTGTTTCGTGGCTGCCAGCGTGCCGAGCGTCGTGGTCATGACCATCGCCGGCTGGCTGTTCGGGTCAACGCCGCCGGCCGCAGTGCTGGTGGTCTATGTGGCCCCGTCCACCTTCGGGGGCTCATGGAGCCTTGGTCGCTGCACTGAGGTGGCGTCCAGCGGTGGTCGATCGAAATCGGGGCTCGAGGACGGGCTCCTCATAAGGTTAGGGACGCGCGTGCTGGTTCTACATCCTCTCGTGGCGAGCATGGTCGGCGCGCTGCTGCAGGGCCCCGCCGCCGAGCTGGGGACAAGCGCGCTACGAGCCTTCGCCGATCCAGTTTGGGACGACCGGCTGGTCGGCCAGGACGAGGCGGGGGGCGGCGGCCTCGAGGATCTGCGCGAAGAGCAGGAGGCGACGTCTGCTTTTCGATCGGCGCGTGACGGAGAGTCGGGCGAGGCAGAACGCCTGACGGCCGCCCGCCAGCAACTGGATCGCCTCCAGCGGGTCATCGAGGGGCGCGCGCGCCTCGACATGGCGATTGACGCTGCCTTGGCGAGCCGGGCCCGAGAGCTTGGCGTCGACAGCATTCTCGTCGTGGGTCCAGAGGTTGGCGGTGCCGAGCTTGATCTGCTGCGCTCGCCGGGCGGCGAGGCGATGGGCCGCTTCAGCCAGGAGATGGGTGCGGTGATCGCCGAGGCGCGGGCCTTGCTCGACGAGGAGGAGGTCTCGTGAAGGGGCCCCAGACCGCCGCTCAGAAAGCGGCCAAGATCCTCGCCAAGGACATCGCCACCCAAGCGCTTTTGAAGCGCGCAAACGCTGCGGCCGCCTCGCTGGGAGCGACCACGGTCACCCTGGGTCTGGTCAGCGGCAAGGCCTATGAGGCCTGGGTTATGCTGGAGATCGCCACGGCCTTCCGGACCCATCCGAGCCATCCAGTCCGCGTCGAGGTCTGTGACAACATCGGCGGGAAGACCGCAACCTTGCGGATCGGCGATGGCCCTAGGCCGATGTCGGGAACCACCTTCAACGCCGACGCGGCGGGCTTTCTGCGCATCCACGCCCCGACGCCCATGGAGCTGCATAACAGTCTCCTGCACCGGGGGCGCAGCGGCGAAACCCACGAGCTGGACGTGGCCCTGATCGACGCGGCCAAGGCTAAGGCGCTTCGCGCAAGCGGCGGCGGGGCCTTCTTCGAGAAGCCCGAACTGGGGATGGAATTGAAGGACTATGCGCCGCCAAGCTCGCTGTCCAAGAACATTGCCCGAGCCCTGCTGGGCGTGGCCGTGGATTTGAAGGGCATCTACTATCGCGCGGGGCCGCCGTTCCACGGGCGCTGGCCGGGGCGTTTCGCGCTGGCCACGCCGACCGGCCTGTCGAAGCCGACAAGGAACATGCTCGACAAGGTCAACATAACCCCGATGACGGGGTTGACGCCGACGGGCGCGGGCAACCGGTTCGAGCGCATCGCCAGGAAATGGCTTGGCTAAGCGCGTCGCTGCTTGGATCGATACCGGACAGCACTAAAAACCTCGCGGTGGACGTCCAGTATGCTGCAGCCCTTTGTTCCGGCAGCGCGGAACGGCTTGGCCATCGCAGCTAGAGCGAGGCAGCGTGGGGTCGAAGGACATCGACGGTTTCGGTCAGCCCCTCGGCTTCCATGTCCAGGAGCAAGACCTCGGCGGTCTTCTCCGGTCGCTTGAAGCGCTCGCGCATCGTACGCACTGCGGCCACAGCACGACCGGGATCAAGCGCGATCGTATCGGCGATAAAATCGTCGGCTGAGCGCGCCTCAAGATTCAATGGCCCCAGAATGTCGGCCGGAAAGTCTTTCAGGTTATCGGTGACGATGATCGCCGCGCGCGTCTTCAGCGCGGCGGCAAGAACATGGGCGTCGCCGGGGTCGGGCAGGGTATCGCAGGCGCAAAGCATGCTCTGGTAGTCACCGACGTCGGCTTCCTCGAATGCCGTCTCCATCGCGTCGCGAGCGCGGCGCGCGCGCTCCGCCGCGTCCGCCACGCCTCGGCCGACGAGAATGCGTTCGATCGCTCTTTCCGTTTCGTCGAGAATGGCCTGCGACCAGCGCAGCCGAAAGAAGTCCGCTTCGGCAAGTGTCAGAAGCAGATTCCGCTTTAGCGTGCCTGCCAAACAGCATGCGTCGACAAGTGCGGTGAAGCGGTTGGCGAACACGGACTACAGAAGCTCCGCATCCAGGGCAGCCAGCTCCGAAAGCGCGGCGGCTCGTTTTCCGTCGCGCCCTTGCTTGTAGTCGAAGAGATGCTCAGCCTTGATCCGGCGATGCCGTCCAACGAGGGAATGGGCGATCTCGCCCTTGTCTAGGAGGCCGACAAGGTAAGGGCGCGACACATTCAAGATGTCAGCCGCCTGTTGCGTCGTCAGCATCTGGCTGACGGGCACGAGCGTCACCGCATCGCCACGCCCGACGTGACGAAGCACCTCCATCAGCAGGCGCGAAAGCGCCGGAGTGAGCACGACCTCAGAGGTCGTCTTATCTTCTTGGAGAAGACGTAGCGTGGATTCGGCTTCGCCGGTCGCTTGCGCCGCCAGGATCTTGCGAAGTTGGTTGGCGGCGGCGCGCTCATCGGCAGACGGAAGCCTATCGCCAAGCTCCTTGGCGAATGCAGGCATAGTCATTTTGGTGCTCCCGGTTGAGGACGGGTTATACGCCTTAATCGAATTAAACGCAATAAACGAAACGAACGAACGCCGGTCGAGATCCGTCCTGATCTATGAGGTAGGCCCTGCGAGCCGCCTGCGGCGCGGTCCACCAACGGTAGGCGCTTTTCGAGTGGATCGCCGCACAGGTATGGGTGCCCAGCGTGTCATTGCCATTATGAAAAGCGATGCGGCGCATGGCCTTTCACAAGGCGCGTAGCGATAACCCCACCTTTCACTAGATCGCTTGTGGTTCGCGGATGCCGGATACGCCTTTAGTAAGCGTGTGACCAACAGCCGGAGCTGATCAGGCGGAGTGGGTTTGAGGCATGCCTTGTGCGCCTGGGGCAGGCTTCGCCGCCCGGTGCGCGCGGCCAGCGGCGGCGGCCCAGTCGTCCATCAGCAGTTTGCGCTTTTCGAATAGATCGCCGCGTCGGTAAGCGGCCTCGACCTTGTTCCCGATCGTGTGAGCGAGCGCCATCTCGACAATCTCGCTTCGATACTCGGTGGTCTCGGCCGCCCAATCGCGGAAGGTGCTGCGAAAGC
Source organism: Caulobacter sp. DWR1-3-2b1 (assembly GCF_049895765.1). Taxonomy (NCBI): domain Bacteria; kingdom Pseudomonadati; phylum Pseudomonadota; class Alphaproteobacteria; order Caulobacterales; family Caulobacteraceae; genus Caulobacter; species Caulobacter sp. DWR1-3-2b1. Next base: position 57,890 of record NZ_JAFCSZ010000015.1, on the reverse strand, counting down.
CATGGGCGGTGAGGTCTTCGCGCTTCATTCGCTTCAGCACCGCCAGCATCGCCATGTTGCTCAGCTTCTTGCCAAACAGCGTGCCCCAGAAGAGGGGGCCAACGGGCGGTATATCGTCTGGAATGGGCTGCCTTTTGGATTCGAGAACGCGCCGGATCACGGCGGCGTAGTCGGCCTTCCGCCCTTCAAGGATCTCTATCAAGGGCGCCGTGAGTGGAACGCGGTGTTCCTTGCGTCCCTTCATTCGGTCGGCCGGGACAATCCAGACGCGGCCGGCGAGATCAATCTCGTTCCATTCGGCGCCGATGACCTCTCCGGTGCGGGCGGCCGTGAGGATCGTGAACTCAAGAGCCCGCGCCCCGGCGCCGGGTTGGTCCTTCAGCGCGGCCATGAATGCGCTCAACTCGGCGTAGGGCAGGGCGGCGTGATGCTCGACCTTGTGGACGCGCGACTTCGCCGGCAGCAGCTTCTCAAGGTGCCCCTTCCAGCGCGCCGGGTTCTCGCCTTCGCGCAGCCCTCTGGCGGTCGCCCAATCGAGCACCGCCTCAACGCGCCCTCGCACGCGGCTGGCAGTTTCGGGCTTGGTGGACCAGATCGGCTCCAGGACGGCCAGCACCAGCCCGGTGTCGATGTCCGAGACGCCGCGACTTCCGAAGATCGGATCGGCGTAGGTCGTCAGGGTGCTCTCCCATTGCTGGGCGTGCTTCTCGTTGCGCCAACCGGCCTTGTTCGCGCGGATATAGGCGGACGCCGCCTGCTTGAACGTGAAGCCCTTGGCGGCTTCCAACGTGGAGCGTGTGCGAGCCAGTTGACGTTGCTCAATCGGGTCGATGCCGTCGAACTTCAGACGGCGGGCGTCGCGCGCCATCGCGCGCGCTTCCGACAAGCTGATCGTATGGGCCGGACCTAGCCCCATCTCGCGGGCGCGGCCCTGGAGCATGTAGCGATAGACCCAGGACTTACCGCCGCCCTTCTGGACCATCAGGTAGAGGCCGCCACCGTCCGGGTGCATTCCCGGCCGTGTCGTCCTTTTGACCTGCAGCGCCGTCAGGCGTTCCCAAAGTCGGGCCATTTTGTCCCACACTTCGTCCCACAAATGAGACTCGGAGCGTGTTGGATCGCGTGAGACGTGTCGAAACACGTTTTCGCGATTATCCCTTATGGTTCAGGGATTTGTGGGACGCCCGGGGGCGTTCTGGCACTGACTGGGATGGGGTGGTGGCGGAGAGGGTGGGATTCGAACCCACGGTGCCCTTCCAGGCACGCCGCATTTCGAGTGCGGTACATTCGACCACTCTGCCACCTCTCCAGGCGCTTTTTCGGGGGCTTTTGAGGGCCGCCCGAGGTCGAGGGCGCGATACCTAGCGGTGTCGTCGCGGTAACGCAAGTCCCTGTTCGAGGCTTTCTGTCGCGGTGACGCGCGGGGATACAAAACCATCTGGGTGCAGCGGAAAAGCGCGATGGTCTTGCCGGTCGCCTCGGCGGTGACAACGGCGTCCCAGACCTGGGTCGTGCGGCCGCCATGGGCCAGTTTGGCTTCGCACAGCACGCCGCCTTCGCGCACCGCGCCCAGAAAGTTCGACTTCAGTTCGATGGTCGTGAAGCCGTTGGCGCCCTCGGGCAGGGAGACGACGCAGCCCTAGCCGCTGGCGCTGTCGGCCAAACCGATGACGGTGGCGGCGTGCAGAAAACCGTTGGGGGCCATGTGATGCTTGGCCACCGTGAAGCGGCCTTTCACATAGCCGCTGCGGGCTTCCAGCCATTCCAGGCCCAGAAGGTCGGGCAAATTGCCGGCCTGACGCTCGGTCAGGGTTGCGCTGAAGTCCTCGGCCGTGATGGCCTCCACATGTTTCGCGTACGAAGCATGTGTCCCTCTATCGCGGCGCGCGCAAGTTGGTTTCTAAAAAGAACTGATATCGGTCGGCGGGAAGCGACGGCCGTGCTCGCCCTCGGGCGGCAGCTTGCCCGAGCGGATCGCGACGCGCAGGGCCTCGGCCGGATAGGGCGCAGGGCTCAAGGCGCTGTCGGCGGTGTGGCGCAGGGCGGTGAAGGTGGCCAGATCGACGCCGTCGCGAAGCTGGGTGTTAGCGGCGCGCTGCTGGGCGACGGTGGTCGTCTCGCGACCGGCGGCGTCTTCCCAGCCGGCCAGCAGGCGGGTGTCGTCGGGCAGGCAGAGAAGACGGCGGGCGGCGGCGTAGAGGCCTTCCGGGTCGGAGCCCGGCAGGTCGCAACGGCCGGAACCCAGATCCGGAGCCAGGATGGCGTCGCCTGTGAAGACCACCTCCCCGATCTGATAGGCCACGGCGCCGGGGAGGCGGCCAGTGACGGCGTGAGCGGTGATTTCCAACCCGCCCATCGGCAGAACTTCGCCGTCCTGGGCCAGCTTGTCGAAGTCCCAGCCGTCCAGATCGACGCCATGCTCGCCCATGGCCGGCGCCAGGCGCTTGAGGCTTTCGATCACGTCGGCCCCGATGCAGACCGAGGCGCCAGTTTCGTACTTCAGATGGCCGGCCGCCGACATGTGCGTGGCGTGCAGGCCGGTTTCCAGGACCCAGGTCGGGCCCATGTCGCGGGCGCGGATCTGCGCGATGATCGCATCGATGAAGCTGGTGTCGGTGGCTTGGGTTTCCGGATCGAAATCCAGAACCGGATCGACGATCGCACAAAGCAGCGTGGCTGGATCGACGACAAGATAGGTCACCGTCCCCGTGGCGGGGTGATGGTGAGCAATAATTTCCGGCTGCATGCGAACGCCTGATAGATCCCGATACGGAACCATGACCGCAAGCCGTTAAGCATCAGCGAACGTCAGTGCTTCGCGCGAAGATTGTTTCCACACGCGGAAGGCGAGTTGGCCGGTCAGCGTGGTCCGTTGAAAGCGCAGGGGTTGGCCTCGCCGCGCATCCGGGTCGCCCAAAGCGGCTCTATGTAACGATCTCCGGCGCGAAAGGCGGGGGCGCAGCGTTCGGGCGGTCCCCTGCGGTCGCCGCCGAGCGCCAGCGAAACGGCTACGGACTGCTGCTTTCCGCCGCGGCCCCAGTAACCGGGCCGGCCCAGGCCGACGCTGTCGCCGTTCCAGCCGCCCCGGTCATAGCCGCCCTGATCGTAGCCATAACCGTAGCCGTCATGGGGATAGAAGGCGACGTTCTTGCCGTGATCGGTCCGGGAATAGGCCAGGCCCAGGGTCGAGGTCTCGCCGATCGGGATCAGGGTGGAGACATAGGCGCTGCGATAGCCGCCGGTGCCGACCGTGACGCCGGCCGAGCCATGAATCTTGCGCCTAGTCTCTTCGTCGGCTCGTCCCAGCCCGACCAGACCATCACGACTCTCAAGAGCCGGAGAGGTCGCCAGGAAATCGGCGATCTGCTCGTCGGTGGTCAGGATGCGGGGCGGGGGCGCCGTGACGGCGGGCGCGGCCTGAGCCTCGGCTGCGGCCTTGGCGTCGAGGCGGTGGGTGGCGGTCGAGACAGCCTGGTCCTCGCCCGCGGCGGTCTGGGCCAGGGCGGGTCCGGCCACGGCCAGACCGGCCAACAGAACGAGCAGTGATCGCGTCGAGGTCATCAGGTCTTCCGGGAAGCGGCGTCCGATAAGCTTTAGGCCGCTCCGTCAGCCGAATTAGGGCGCGTTTCTAGTGTCGCCGCAAGAGAGGCCGTTTCAGAGCGCCTTGAGGCCCGCTTCCAGGGCCGCCATGTCGGCGGGCCGGGGGGTCTCGAAACGCAGGGTCTCCCCCGTGATCGGGTGGACGAAACCCAGAACGGCGGCGTGCAGGGCCTGGCGTTTGAAGCCAATCTCATCGATCACTGCCTTCACCCCGGCCGCTGGCGGGCCGCCGCCATAGACCGGGTCGCCCAGGCAGGGCGCGACCTTGCTGGCCATGTGGACGCGGATCTGGTGGGTGCGGCCGGTTTCAAGCCGGCAGGCGACGCGGGCGGCCACTGGCTTGTCGGCCGGTCCGAAGGCTTCCTCGACACGGTAATGGGTGATGGCCTCGCGGCCGCCGTGCTTCAGGATCGCCATCTTCTTGCGGTCGTGGGGCGAGCGGCCCAGCTGGGTCTGGATCGTGCCGCTGGCGGGGTAGGGCGCGCCCCGGGTCAGGGCGATATAGAGGCGGTCGATGTCGTGGGTGGAGAACAGCGCCGACAGGCCCTGGTGGGCGGCATCGGTCTTGGCGGCGACCATCACGCCGGAGGTTTCCTTGTCCAGCCGATGAACGATACCGGGTCGCGCCACGCCGCCGACCCCCGACAGGCTGCCCCGGCAATGGTGCAGCAGGGCGTGGACCAGGGTGCCGGTATAGTTGCCCGGCGCCGGGTGGGCGGCCATGCCGGCCGGCTTGTCGACCACGATCAGGTGGGCGTCCTCATAGAGGACGTTGAGGGGAATGTCCTCGGGCGTGGGTTCGGCGGCGATCGGGGCGGGGATCAGCAACTGGTAGAGGCCTGCGCGGGCCTTGTGCGAGCCGTCGGTGACCGCAGCGCCGTCCAGGCTGAGCCGGCCCTCTGCGATCAGGGCCTGCAGGCGGGCTCGCGACAGGGTCTCGAATCGGCTCGCCAATATCTTGTCGAGGCGTTCCCCAACGTCATCGGCCGACAGCGTAACCTCAAGCCTGGCCTCGTTTTGTGGCGCCTGTGCCTCGGTCTCGATGTCGTCTGTATCATCGTCCAGCGGGTTCAACGGCGTTTCACGCCTCCGTCACAATCTCGTCGCGCGACCGACATCGCCGGTCCCTATCGGCCGGACCCAGTCCAGCTAGTCGTCGAAGGGGATAATCGATGCGCGCGATCCACACCACCTTGCTCATGTCTGCCGCCAGTGTTCTGGCCCTGAGCCTTGCTTCGGCCGCAGGGGCCGCCGACGTCGACGCCGCTCAGGTCGAGCAGATCATCGTCACCGCTCAGAAGCGTGAACAGAAGGCCCTAGACGTTCCAGTGTCCCTGACCGCCTATTCGGGCTCGATGCTCGATATGCTGGGCGTCCAGGAATTCGAGGAACTGTCGCTGTTCGTTCCGGGCTTCGAGGTCCAAAACCAATCGCCCAACAATCCCGGCTTCGTGATGCGCGGCATCACGTCGGACTCCGGTGAGGCCACCAACGAACCGCGTGTTTCGGTCTATCAGGATGGCGTGTCGATCTCCAAGTCGCGCGGCTCGTATGTCGAACTGTTCGACCTTGAGCGCGTCGAAGTGGCCAAGGGTCCGCAATCGACCCTCTATGGCCGCGGCGCGCTGATCGGCGCCGTCAATGTCATCCAGGCCAAGGCACGGCCCGAGTTGGCTGGTTCGGCCAAGCTGGAGCTGGGTAATTTCGGCTACCTGATGGCCGAGGGCATGCTCAATGCCCCGATCACTGACACCCTGTCGGTGCGCGTCGCCACCCGCCTAAAGCTTCGCGACGGCTATGTCGAAAACCTGCTGGGCGGCGATGACTTCAATTCCACCGAGACCATGGCCGTCCGCCTGGCCTTCAACTGGCGCCCCAATGAGCGCCTGAATGCCGACCTGCTGCTGAACCATCAGTCCGACAGCCCCTCGGGCACGTCGTTCAAGTCGCTGACCTATCTGCCGACCGACCCGAACACGGGTGCGATTCTGGGGGATCTGGGCCGCAATTCGGGAGCCGCCCTGTCCACCGTCGCCGGCTTCGAGAATGGCCAGAAACTGGGTCTGGAGCGCGACGTGTTCAGCGCCACTGCCTTGGTCGACTACAAGATTAACGACGCCTTCTCGCTGAACTCGACGACCGCCTTCCGGCGCTTCGCTGGCGAGGAAATTTTCGACGCCGACGGTTTCTCCCTGCCGCTGTTCACCTTCGCCGAAGACGCCACGGGCAGGTCGGCCAGCCAAGACCTGCGCCTGAACTATGACGCCGGCGGCACGATCACGGCGTTCGGTGGTCTCAGCTACTTCTGGGAAGACGGCAATCAGCGCGTGCCGCTGCTGTTTAATGAAAAGGTGTTCGCGGCCCGCGCGGGCGCCATCCCCGGCTTTGTGCGTCCCAACGTGGCCGGCATGAACCTGATCAACGTCATCCCCAACTTCGCGGCCCTGAAGAGCCAGCACCTCGAAACTTACACCAACTACGGCACGACCAAGTCGTACGACGCCTATGCCGACGTCACCTGGAAGCCGGTCGAGAAGCTCGAGCTGGCCGCTGGCCTGCGCTATACCTATGACGACAAGGAAAGCGGCTACGGCGTCGTCCTGGGCAATGGCGGCTCGGTGCTGGGCGGCAGCACGGCCACTGTGGCGCGCGGCCTCTTCCTGCAGCCCACCACGGGCGGAAAGCCCCAATACAAGAGCTTTACCGACAACGGCGTGACTTATCGAGTCGTCGGCCGCTATGCCTTGACCCCCAACGCCAACCTCTACGCCTCGGTCGCCACGGGCCGTCGTCCCAAGGTGGTTTCGGGTGGCAGCCCGGCGGCCCCCGGTGGCCCGGCGCGCTTCACCGAGATCCCGGCTGAAGAAGTCATCTCCTACGAGATCGGCTCGAAGTTGGCCCTGCTGGATCGGCGCCTGACCCTCGAAGGCGCGCTGTATCGCTACGACTACGAAAACTTCCAGACCTCGATCCGTAATACCGCGGGCCAGATCGTTTCGACCAATGCCGGCGAGGCATCGGCGACCGGTTTCGAAGGCCAGGCGACCTTCCAGATCACGGGCAACGCCACGGTGTTTGGCACCTACGCCCACAGCGAAGCGCGCTTTGGCAACGGCCTGTTCAAGGACAACAGCTTCCGTCTGTCGCCCGATGACAGCTTCTCGCTGGGCGCCAACCTGGCCTTTGACGCTTCGATTGGCCGCTTCACCATCACCCCGACCTACACCTGGCAGTCAGAAGTGTTCTTCGACAACAACAACGACCGTGCGGTGCTGCAGACCACGGGCGACGTGATCCAGGACGAAAAGCAGAAGGCCTATGGCCTGATGAACCTGCGAATCGGGTATCAGCCCAGCAAGGACAGCGCCCTGAAGTTCGAAGCCTTCGCGACCAACCTGCTTGAGCAGGATTATATCAAGGACGCCGGCAACACCGGGGACGGCTTCGGCATCCCAACCTTCATCGCTGGCGAGCCGCGCTTCTTCGGCGTCTCGATGTCGATCAAGCGCTAGAGCCCTTTCCGACCTGATGGCTTCATCAGGGTCGGGCGAAAACGGCTCTAAATCAGAAGTTTAGAGCATTTTTCGATCCGATAACCGTTTCACACTTATCGGAAAATGCTCTAGAAAACGATCTCCGCTCTTCCCCGCTTTGGCCAGGAAGGGCGGAGTTTTTTTGCGACCTACTTCGTCGCCTCTTCCTCATGGCCGGTTATCGAGCCGTCCTTGAACAGGTACTCGCGCAGTTGCTCGTCGGTCTCGGGATCGTCGCGCCGCAGCCATTCCAGCACCATGGCGGCGTGTTCCAGCTCCTCGCGGGCGTTGTGCAGCAGGATCTTCTTCAGCTCGACGTCGTCGCAATCGTCGGCGCGCTGGCGATACCAGTCCACTGCCTCGAACTCCTCGATCAGCGAGGTGATGGCGTAGTGCCGGTTCAGGGTTTTGCGGCTGAGTTTTTCGCGGGGGACGTGAAGGTCTTCGCTCGACATACTTTAGGGTCCTTGGCGTCATCTTCTTGTTGTGGTCTGGCGCTAACGCACGAAACGCCGAAGCGGCGCCGTGTTCAGGAGAGTCCAATGCAGATCGATCGCCGCAAAGCGCTGGCTTTCCTGGGACTGGGCGGCGCGGCCAGCGCCGGGAGCGCCGTCTCGGCCGCTCCGCTGAACATCTATCAGGGTGAGGTGGCCTTCGAGCACGGCGTTGCCAGCGGCGATCCCGAACCGACCTGCGCGATCTTCTGGACCCGCGTGACGCCGAAGGCGGCGACCGAGGGGGACGTCCTGGTCGAGCTCGAAGTGGCGGCCGATCCAGCGTTCAGGACCGTGATTGGCTCCAGCAAGGTACTTCGCGCCCGCGCCAGCCGCGACTGGACGGTCAAGCATGACCTCGACGGCAAGGGCCTGAAGCCGGGCACGGAGTACTGGTACCGCTTCGTCGCCAACGGCGTCACCTCACCGGTCGGCCGGACCAAAACCCTGCCGGTCGGATCGACCCGGGACGTGGTGCTGGCGGTGGCCTCGTGCACCCTCTACCCGAACGGCTACTTCAACGCCTATGACGCGATCGCCAGACTGCCGCGCGTCGACGCGGTGCTGCACCTGGGCGACTACATCTACGAATATGGAGCGGGTCCCAAGGACTACGGCATGGGCTCGCCCACGGCCACGACGCGCGTGCCCGATCCGCCGCACGAGATCGTCACCCTGGCCGACTATCGCCGCCGCCACGCCCAGTACAAGAGCGACCCTGCGGCCCAGGCGGCCCACGCCCGCGCGCCATGGATCGTGGTCTGGGACGATCACGAGACCGCCAATGACGGCTGGATCGGTGGGGCCGAAAACCATGACCCCGACAAGGGTGAGGGCGACTGGGCCACGCGCAAGGCCAACGCCTTGAAGGCCTATTACGAATGGATGCCGATCCGCGAAGCCGCGCCCGGCGCCCTGCCCGAGGCGACCTGGCGCGACTTCCAGTTCGGCGATGTCGCCACCCTGCTGATGACCGAGACCCGTCTGACGGCCCGTTCAGAACAGCTGACCTATGACCGCGACCTGCCGATGGTTGATGGCAAACCCGACCTCGCCGCCTTCACTGCCAAGTTGAAGGATCCTGCGCGCCGCCTGATGGGCGAGGGGCAGGAGGCTTGGCTTTCCCGCCAGATCTCGGCCTCCGTGAAGGCCGGCAAGGCCTGGCAGGTGCTGGGCAACCAGGTGGTGATGGGGCGGGTGTCGGCGCCCGATCTCAAGACGGTGATGGAGCCGGCGAAATACGCCGCCCTGATCGAGGGCCTGCCGGACTACGCAAAGCGCCGGGTCGAGCGCAGCATCGCCATGTCGGCCCACGACATCCCGTCCAATCTCGACGCCTGGGACGGGTACCCGGCCGACCGCGAGCGGCTCTACGACATCTTCAAGGCAGCCAAGGCCAAGCCGATCGTGCTGGCCGGCGACAGCCACATGTTCTGGGCCAACGAGCTGTGGGACGGCGTGGGCAAGACGCGCGTGGCGGCCGAGTTCGGGGCGACCTCGGTCACCTCGCCCGGCTATGGCGACCTGATGCCCGGCGCGCCTCTGGGCGAGGCCTTCGTGGCGCGCAACAAGGAGGTCAAGTACGCCCACCCCAGCGCCAAGGGCTTCATCCTGCTGACCCTGGAGCACGGGAAGGCGACCAGCGAGCTGATAGCCGTCTCGACCATCCTGGAGACGACCTATACGACCAGCGTGCTCAAGCGCTTTGTCGTGACGCCGGGCAAGGGCGGTGGCGTGGAGGCGCTGGCCGAGGGCTAACGCCGCTCCAGCGCCAGGCGCAGGCCAAAGGCGACGAAGACGCCGCCGGTCATCCGGTCCAGCCAGCGGATCACGGTCGCTTCACGTAGCAGGCCGGCCAGGGGTGCGGTGGCGGCGATCAGCAGGCCGGCCCAGATCAGGCCCATGACCACGTGCAGCCCGGCCAGCAATATGCCGAAGGTGGCCGGATTAGCGCCCGCCGGCACGAACTGCGGCAGGAACGAGATGTAGAACACCCCGACCTTGGGATTGAGCAGGTTGGTCAGCAGGCCCCGTCGCAACGAGGCCAATGCGCCGCCGCCGGTGAGGGCCACGGCGCCGGGCTCGAAGGCGTTGCGGGGCTTGGCGATCAGCATCACGCCCATCCAGACCAGATAGGCCGCGCCGGCCCATTTCAGGGCGGTATAGGCGACCTCCGAGGCAGTCAGCAGGGCTCCGGCCCCGCAGGCCGCCGCCACGCCCCAGACCAGGCAGCCGATCCCGATGCCCAGCGCCGCCGCGAAGGTCCGGCGGGGGCCCTCGGTCGCGGCAGTGCGCAGCACCAGGGCCGTGTCGAGACCCGGGGTAATAGTCAGCAGGAAGGCGGCGAAGCTGAAGGCCAGCAGGGCCTGGAGGGTGGTCATGGAAGGGTCTCCTCGCGCTCGACCAGCTTGCCGTTTTCCCAGACCCGGTAGAAGCACGAGCGGAACCCGACATGGCAGGCCCCGCCATCGCCTTGCGGCCGCACCTTGATCAGCACCGCGTCCTGGTCGCAGTCGACCCGCAGCTCGGCGACGATCTGCAGCTGGCCGCTGGTCTCGCCCTTCTTCCAGAGCTCATTGCGCGAGCGGCTGAAATAGTGGGCGATACCGGTTTCTGCGGTCAGCTTGAGGGCTTCGTCGTTCATCCAGGCCAGCATCAGGATCTCGCCGGTGTCGGCGTGCTGGGCCACGGCGACGACCAGGCCGTCGGCGTTGAAGCGCGGGGCCAATTGGTTGCCCCGTTCCAGGGCGTGCTTGTCGGGGGCGGCGGAAAACAGCGGCGTGCTCATGGCGGCGTATATGGCGCCGTCACGGGCGCCTGGGCTAGCCTGACCTTGGGAGAATCGATGAACCTCAAGGATCGCATCAAGGGCCAGGTCGCCGCGCTGGACGTTCGCGCGCGGCCCTGGGCGCAGCGTTCGCGCTGGCATGGCTATGCTTACGAGTTCCTGCTGTTCGGGCTCAAGCAGGCCTGGGCCTGCCTGTTCGGCGGCCTGATGCTGGCCCTGCTGGTCGGCACCTTCCTGTTCTGGCCCAGGGACGCGGGCTTGGCGCGCTACGATTTCCTGGTCGTCGCCTCGCTGGTCATCCAGGCTTCGCTGCTGGCCTTGAAACTTGAGCGCCGGGACGAGGCGCTGGTGATCTTCATCTTCCATCTGGTCGGCACGGTCATGGAGGTGTTCAAGACCGCCCACGGCTCGTGGATCTATCCCGAGCCCAGCTTCTTGCGCATCGGCGGCGTCCCGCTGTTCACCGGCTTCATGTACGCTTGTGTCGGCAGCTATATCGCGCGGATCTGGCGATTGTTCGACATCACCTTCATCCGCTATCCGCCGTTCTGGAGCACCTGGATCCTCGCAGGCCTGGCCTATCTGAACTTCTTCACCCACCACTATGGGCCGGACATCCGGCTCCCCCTGTTCGCCCTGTCGGCGGTCCTGTTCGGGCGCTCGTGGTTCGTGTTCACGCCAGACGAGAAGCCTCGCCGCATGCCGATGATCGTCGGTCTGCTGCTGGTGGCGCTGTTCATCTGGTTCGCCGAAAACCTGGGCACGGCGGCCAATGCCTGGATCTATCCCAGCCAGAAGGACGGCTGGTCGATGGTCGGGCTCGAGAAGATGGGGGCCTGGTACCTGCTGTTGCTGATCAGCTTCGTGCTGGTGTCGGTCGTTCACCGGCCGGTGGATGCGTGTGTGGTCAGGATCCGCGAGGGGATCAAGGGGGCGGCCTGAGAATAGAGCTCCCCCTCCTGAAGGGGGAGGCGACCGAAGGTCGGAGGGGGAAGGCCGCACCGAGTTAGCAGGACTTCCCCCTCCGTCGCCTGCGGCGTCACCTCCCCCGCTAGGGGGAGGACCTTCAAACTACTTCCGCACCACCAGATCCATGAACCGCTGCTGCAGCACCTTGTCGGTCCTGAACACGCCGCGGAACTGGGTGGTGATGGTCGAGACATCGTGGTGGCGAACGCCGCGAGTGCTCATGCACTGGTGCTCGGCGTCGATCAGCACGGCCACGCCGGCGGCCGAGAGGTGGTCCTCGATGGCGTCGGCGATCTGCATGGTCATGGTCTCCTGGGTCTGGAGACGCTTGGCGAAGATCTCGACCAGACGGGCCAGCTTGGAGAGGCCGACCACCTTGCCGGTCGGCATATAGGCGATCCAGGCCTTGCCCAGGAACGGGGCCATGTGGTGCTCGCAGTGGCTTTGCACGTCGATGCCGCGCAGCATGACCATGTCGTCATAGCCCTGCACGTCCTCGAAGGTGCGGCTCAGCTCGTGGGCCGGGTCGCCTTCATAGCCGGCGAACCATTCGCCATAGGCATCGACCACGCGCTTGGGCGTGTCGAGCAGGCCTTCCCGGTCGGGATTGTCGCCGGCCCAGGCCAGCAAGGTCCGGACAGCGGCCATCGCCTCGTCTCGGGTGGGGCGATCTTCGCGGCCCTGTTGGATGTCGTCGGCAGCGCAGGAGCAGCACTCGGCCGAAGCGGTTTGGAGCGTGACAGCGTCCATGTCGGAGGTGTCTTTCCACGGGCTGAGTTGCGCCGGAGCGCCTCTCGCTCCGGAATGACGCGTACCACCCGTTTCACAGCTACGGTCGGGCTCGCCAAAAGATGACGTGTCGTCCGCGCGTTCAATAGCTATATGGGACCCTCCCGAACCTCCGCAACACCCTCCCGCTACGTCAGGCAGACGCGTTTCTCATGACCTTGAAGCTCCACGACACCCTGACGCGCGAAAAGCGCGCCTTCGTCCCCGCCGATCCGAGCCGGGTGACGATGTATGTCTGCGGACCCACGGTCTATAACCACGCGCACATCGGCAACTTCCGGCCGGTGGTGGTCTTCGACGTGCTGTACCGGATGCTGCGCCACATCTATGGCGAAGACGCGGTGGTCTACGCCCGCAACGTCACCGACGTGGACGACAAGATCAACAAGAAGGCCTTCGACGAAGGCGTGCCGATCAAGACGATCACCGATCGCTATCTGGCCGCCTATCATGCCGACGCCGCCGGCCTGCTGACCTTGCCGCCGACTCTCGAGCCCAAGGCCACCGAGCACATGGCCGAGATCATCGCGATGATCGAAAAGCTGATCGACAACGGCAAGGCCTACGCCGCCGAAAGCCATGTGCTGTTCGACACACAGGCGTATCCCGACTACGGCCAGCTGTCGGGCCGCAACATGGACGACATGATCGCCGGAGCCCGGGTCGAGGTCGCGCCCTACAAGCGCCACCCCGCCGATTTCGTGCTGTGGAAGCCGTCCAAGGAAAACGAGCCCGAGTGGGACAGCCCCTGGGGCGCGGGCCGTCCGGGCTGGCACATCGAATGTTCGGCCATGATCGACAAGCAACTGGGCCAGACCATCGACATCCATGGCGGCGGCATCGATCTCGCCTTCCCCCACCATGAGAACGAGATGGCCCAGAGCCGCTGCGCCCACGGCCAGCCGGTCCTGGCCAATTACTGGCTGCACAACGGCTTCCTGGATATGTCCGGCGAGAAGATGTCCAAGAGCCTGGGCAACGTGATCCTGCCGCACGAGCTGCTGCAGACCACCCCCGGCGAGGTGATCCGCTGGGCGCTGCTCAGCGCCCATTACCGCCAGCCGCTGGACTGGACGCCGGAACTGCTGGAGCAGTCCCGCAAGGCGCTGGACCGTCTGTACGGCGCCCTGCGTCGCGCCAAGGACGTGCCGATGGACCAGGCGATGGAGGCCCCCGAAGAGGTGATCGCCGCTCTGGAGGACGATCTCAACACGCCCCTGGCGATCTCGTGCTTCTTCGAGGTCTCCAGCGCCATCGAGCGCGCCGTGACGGCTGGCGACACCGTCGCCATCGCCGCCAACAAGGCCCGCCTGATCGAGGCCGGAGCCCTGCTGGGCTTCCTGCAGGCCGACCCCGACAGCTGGTTCGAAGGTGACGCCTCCGACGATCTGAAGGCCCAGGTCGAGGACCTGCTGAAGCGCCGCGTCGAGGCCCGGACCGCCAAGGACTGGACCGCCGCCGACGCCATCCGTGCGGAGCTGGACGCTCTGGGCGTGGTGGTCATGGACGGTCCGGCCGGCGCGACCTGGCGGATGAAGGACTAGGCCCGCCATGCAGCGAGCCGTCGAACACCGCATTGGCATCCAGGCTCCGGCCGAACTGATCTGGGAGCTGATCTCGGACTTCTCGACCTGGGGGACGTGGAATCCGGTCCATCCCAAGGCCGAAGGCCAGCTTAAGATCGGCACGGCCCTGACCGTGCATCAGGCCCTGCCAGGCGAGCCCGTGCGCGTGATCCAACCTGTCGTCCAAGACTGGGTGCCCTTCGAGCAACTTCACTGGCGCTCCAGCCGCCTGGGCGGCTTCGTCACGGCGGTCCGCTATATCGAGATCGAAAACATGGGTCCCCACAACTCGACCTTCTCGAACGGCGAGCTCTTCATGGGCATGCTGGTGCGCTGGGTCGGCAAGGAGGACCGGCGCAAGCTGCGCGCGGCCTATGCGCAGATGGGCGAGGCCCTGCGCGATCATGCCGAGGCGCTCTGGTCGCAACGCCAGCAAAGCCCCACCTAAGCCTGATGATCGACGAGCTCTACAGCGCCAAGATCCTGACCCTGGTCGCCAACATTCCGCGCGCCGGGCGGCTGGCCGCGCCTGACGCTTCTTCCGAGAAGGTCGCCAAGCTGTGCGGCAGCAAGATTATGGTCGATGTCACGCTGACGGACGGCAAGGTCAGCGACTTCGCTCAGGACGTTTCGGCCTGCGCCCTCGGCCAGGCCTCTGCCGCCATCTTGGGCGCGAACATCATTGGCTCGGATCTTTCCGAGATCGAGTTGGCGCGCGATTCCCTACGCGCTATGCTGAAAACGAACGGTTTGCCTCCTGCGGGCCGGTTTTCGGAGCTCGCTGTGCTGGAGCCGGTCAAGGCCTATCCTGCCCGTCACGCCTCAACGCTACTGGCGTTCGAGGCCGCGGTGGAGGCTGTCTCCCGGGCCACAGCCCTGGCGGAAACGCGAACTAGCAGCGCCGGCGCCGCTTGATTGCGGCTTTTCGCGGGTGCGATAACCACTCCCGAAACAATTGCGCGCTGGCATGACCTTTTACGACCGCACCGTCGACCTTGGCCTTCGGGTCTACAAGTTGACGCTCTCGCCCCTCATCGGGCGTCAGTGCCGTTTCATGCCGAGTTGTTCGGAGTATGCGGCTCAGGCGCTCAAGGATCACGGACCCGCCAAGGGGTCCTGGCTGGCGTTGCGACGGATTTGCCGATGCAATCCGTTAGGAGGATCGGGGTACGACCCGCCTCCGCCGCGCGCCAAGCCACGCAAGTGGACATGTGAAGAATGATCGATCTGGTTTTCCCCGACGGTTCGTCCCGTCAGTATCCCGCGGGTTCGAGCGGGCGCGACGTTGCGGCCGCCATTTCTAAGTCGCTTGAGAAGAAAGCGCTGCTGATCAAGCTGGATGGCGTGCTGCTGGACCTTGATCGGCCCCTGACCCCCGACCTGCTGACGGGCGAGCGCAAGATCGAGATCGTCACGCGGGAGTCGCCGGACGCCCTGGAAATCATCCGCCACGACACGGCTCACGTGCTGGCCGAGGCGGTGCAGGAGCTATTCCCCGGCACCCAGGTGACGATCGGCCCCAATGTCGAGGACGGTTTCTATTACGACTTCGCCCGCGACGAGCCGTTCAGCCTGGACGATCTGCCGAAGATCGAAGAGCGGATGCGCCAGATCGTCGACCGCGACGAGAAGATCCGCCGCGAGGAAGTCGACCGCGACGCCGCCATCGCCGATTTCGAGGCCCTGGGCGAAAGCTACAAGGCCCAGATCATCCGCGACCTGCCGGCCAGCGACACGATCACGGTCTATCACCAGGGCGAGAAGTGGAAGGACCTGTGCCGCGGACCTCATCTTCCGTCGACCAAGGCGGTGGGCAAGGCCTTCAAGCTGACCAAGCTGGCCGGCGCCTATTGGCGCGGTGATCAGAACAACGCCCAGCTGCAGCGCATCTATGGCACCTCATGGGCCAGCGAAGCCGATCTCGCGGCCTATCTGCTGCGTATCGAGGAGGCCGAGCGGCGCGATCACCGCAAGCTGGGCCGCACGATGGACCTCTTCCACATCCAGGAAGAGGGCAAGGGCATGGTGTTCTGGCACCCCAAGGGCTGGACGCTCTACCGGGCGCTCGAGGACTATATGCGCCGCCGCCTGGACGCCGTCGGCTATGTCGAGGTCAAGACGCCGCAGATCCTCGACAAGAGCCTGTGGGAAAAGTCGGGCCACGCCGAAAAGTTCGGCCACGCCATGTTCATGTGCGAAAGCGCCGAGGGCGAGGTGCTGGCCGTCAAGCCGATGAACTGCCCCGGCCATATCCAGATCTTCAATGTCGGCCAGCGGTCCTATCGCGAACTGCCGCTGCGCATGGCCGAATTCGGCGCCTGCCACCGCTACGAGCCTTCGGGCGCCATGCACGGCATCATGCGGGTGCGGGCCTTCACCCAGGACGATGGCCACATCTTCTGTCGCGAAGAGCAGGTCACGGAAGAAAGCGCTAGGTTCATCGAGCTGTTGCGCAGCGTCTATAACGACTTGGGGATGGAACTGGCGGACGTGAAGTTCTCCACGCGCCCCGAAATGCGGGCGGGCTCGGACGAAGTCTGGGACAAGGCCGAACACGCTCTGGCCACGGCGGCCGAGGCCGCTGGCGAGCGCCTGACGGATCAGCCAGGTGAAGGCGCCTTCTATGGCCCCAAGTTGGAGTTCTCGCTGAAGGACGCCATCGGCCGCGTTTGGCAGTGCGGAACCCTGCAACTTGACTTTGTCTTGCCGGAACGACTGGACGCCGAGTACGTTTCGGAGGACGGTTCAAAAAAGCGTCCCGTTATGCTTCATAGGGCGATACTGGGGTCGTTCGAACGGTTTATCGGTATTCTGCTGGAGAACTACGCCGGCAACCTGCCGCTTTGGTTGGCGCCGACGCAGGTAGTCGTGGCGACGATCACCTCTGACGCCGACGACTATGCCCGTCAGGTCGTCGAGAGATTGACGTGTTTGGGGATGCGCGCGGAGGTGGATCTGCGTAATGAGAAGATCAACTACAAGATTCGCGAGCATAGCCTCGCAAAGGTTCCGGTGATCGCGGTGGTGGGGCGCAAGGAAGCAGAGACGGGGCAAGTTGCCCTACGTCGGCTGGGCGGAGAGGGGCAGAACATTCTGTCGCTCGACGAGGCCGTGCGCGTCCTGGTCGCCGAAGCCACCCCGCCGGACCTGGCCCGTGCGCGCGGCATCTCAAAGCCTGTGCAGGAGGCAGTGCTCGCCTGATGAACAGTATCCTCCCATCCTTCACGACCCTTGCCGCCGGCGCTCGCCCGGCCAGACCGAATATTTCGGTTGTGATGGTCGTGTATCGGACGGGTGGGGCGCTGCTTGAAAGCATCCGGCACGTGCTGGAGGAGCCTCTGGTCGACGAGTTCGTCATCGTCGACAACGGCTCGTCCCCGCGCGACGCCGAGATGCTGCGAGCCCTGGGTCTGACCGAGCCGCGCGTCGTGCTCCAGCAGGGTCACGGCAATGTGGGCTTTGCGCGCGGCGCCAATCTGGGCGCCACGACGGCGACGGGCGAATACATCATCTTCATCAACCCCGATGCCAACCTGCAGAATGGCTGCATCGCGGCGCTGGTCACGGCCTTCCGCGGGCAGCCGACCCCGACGGTGGTCGGCGCGCGGGTGATGAATACCGACGGCACCGAGCAGCGCGGCGGCCGGCGCGGCGAGGTGACGCCGATCACGACGCTGCTCAGCTTCGGTCATCTGACCCGTCGCTATGCCGGATTGTCGGGTTACGAGATTCATCGGGAAACCGAACCCTTGCCGCGCGCTCCGGTTCCCATGCCGACAATTTCGGGCGCGTGTTTTGCTTTGCGCCGGGCCGATTTCGACGCGCTGGACGGTTTTGACGAGGGCTATTTCCTGCACGTCGAGGACATCGACCTGTGCTGGCGCGCCCGTCAGGCCGGCGGCCAGGTGATCTTCCAGCCCAAGGCCCAAGTCGTGCACCTGGGGCATACCAGCCTGGAACACCCGGTAAAGGTCGAGTTTCACAAGGGCGTGGGCCTTAGCCGCTATTTCATCAAGCGCGCCGACACCGTGCAGCGCTACGCCCTGGCCGTGTTCCTGGCCCCGGCCATCATGCTGATGTCGGTCTGTCGCCCGTTGTTGTGGAAGATCACCGGCCGGCCTATCTAGTCGGCCGACGCCCTCGACGCCCCCTCCGTCACGATGCGTATTCGAATCGCGCCACCTCCCCCGTTTGGCTTCGCCGCCCTTCGGGTCACGGGGCAGGAGGGTTAAGCTGTTCTTCTCCTGCCCCGTAGCGAAGCGTGCGGGGGAGGTGGCGCGGCGCGGATACGCGATGTGACGGAGGGGGCGTCCTGCCTTTCCAGCAAAATCTACATGGGCGCGATCGTCTCGTACCTCAGACCATCCGGACCCTCGATAGAGGTCGGCGCCTTCAGCGCCCGGCCCGGCAGCATGGCGCGGTAGCGTTCGTAGATCGCCCGGGCGTCGCGGCCGGCCCTGGCCTGCAGGCAGAGGTCATATTCCCCCTCGCGACCCCAAGGCTTGCGCTCGACCCGGGCGATGTCGCGGTCGGCCTTCACCGCCGCGCCGACCCTGTCGGCCAGGGGGCGGTCGATGCCCATGCCATAGCTGCCGAACTTGACGGTGACGTCGCAGCGCGTGGCCGCCTCCACGGGCGGGGTGACGGCGCAGGCGCCAAGGATCAGCGCGGCTCCGGCGATCAGGCCAAGGGCAGAAAGGGGGCGGATCATGCGGGGAACCCTCCGGCGCGCGCCACCGAGGAGGTCGGCGCCTTGCCAAGGCGCTCGCTGATCGCGCGCCCGACCTGGATCAACGCGCCAAGATCGTATCCGGTCTCGAAGCCGGCCCGCTCCAGCATGTAGACCAGATCCTCGGTGCCGATATTGCCGGTGGCGTTCGGCGCAAAGGGACAGCCACCCAGTCCGCCGACCGAGGCGTCCAGCACGTCGATCCCCGCCTCCACGCTGGCGAAGGCGTTGGCCAAGCCCGTATTGCGGGTGTCGTGGAAGTGCATGCGCAGGCGGGCGTCCGGCGCGGCGGCGCGAACCGCCTCGATCCGCTTGCGGACGACCCACGGGTCGGCGACGCCGATGGTGTCGGCGATGACGATCTCGGGCACGCGCAGGGCGGCGGCCTCGCGGACGATGGCCACCACCTGATCCTCGGAAACCTCGCCGTCGAACGGACAGCCGAAGGCCACCGAAATCGTTGTCGAGATCGGCGGGCCGCCCTCGACCGCCTGACGCTCGACCATGGCGGCCAGGGCGTCGATCTGCTGGCTGGTGGTCGAGCCCTGGTTGCGGGTCGCAAAACCGTCGGAGGCGCAGACCACGACATTGGCCTCGTCGCACCGGGCCGCCACGCAGCGCTCCCAGCCACGCATGTTGAGCACCAGGCCGATGCGCGAATGCTTCAGGTCAGGCTCGCCTTGATCAGGAAGGAGCGCGGCCATGATCTCTTCCGCCCCCGCCATCTGGGGCACGCGGTTTGGATTGACGAAGGACACCACCTCCATCCGCCGGGCGCCGCAGGCGTCCAGTTGGCGGATCAGGTCCAGTTTTTCCTCGACCGACAGGGCCAGCTTCTCGTTCTGCAGGCCGTCGCGCGGCCCGACCTCGACGATCTCGATGAAGCGGCTCATGGGCGGTTCTCATTCATGGGCTGAGTATCGGACTCCATCTCGGTCTGGGGCTCGCCGCGATAGATGGTCAGGCGCTCGTCGTCGCCGTCGGAATAGTTCTGGCCCTCGATCGTCGCGACGGGACGCGGTGTCAGGCCGGCGGCGCTCAGGGCCTTGCGGAACACGCCATCCTCGCGCGCCTCGACCACGGCCGGGCGGCCCTGGACGATGGCGCGAGCAGCGTTCTCGCCATCGGTCAGTTCGGTGGCGGTACCCAGCAGGAAGACCAAGCTCGGCTCCGAATAGCCGGTCACGGCGACAGGCCCGGGCGCGCCGGAGCGCGGCGACAGCTTGGCGCGGTCCAGGGCGTTGGCGATGTCCTTGGACAGGAACAGCGGCTCAAGGTGCGGCAGCAATCCGCCGACCAGGCAGGCATGGGCCAGCACGCCCAGGCCGCCCGAGATCACCAGCGCGCGCGCCGACTGCCTGCGCAGCAGCAGGACCGAGCCCACCACCCCGGCGGCGAGCAAGAGCAGCACAGTCAGCACGGTCCAGACTAGGTCGGCGCCCTGGCCAAATTCCTTCATGCCGTACACAGCCACCGCCGCCAGCAGCAGGGAGACCAGCAGGGTCAGGCCCGAGCCGATCCGTCGGACCAGATCGCCCAGCGGCGCCCGCACGGCGGCGGCCAGCAGCATGGCCATGCCGCCCATGGCCGGCAGGGTGTAGTGGGCCAGCTTGGTCGGCAGGATCTCGAACATCAGCCAGGTCGGGACCAGCCAGCAGACGGCGAAGCGCACGCCCGGCTCCTTTCGGCCCGTCCAAGCCAGGACCAGGGCGGCCGGAAGCAGGAGAGTGGCCGGATAGACCAGCAGCGGCGTCAGCAGGGTGTGATAGCCGAACGGCCCCGAATGACCTTCCTGGCCGCCGATCAACTTGGGGGCCAGGTCGCCAGCGATGGCCGTACCCCAGAACGCGCCGTCGGTGGCTACGGTGATCATCATCGCCCAGGGCAGGACCACGGCCGCAAACAGCACCATCCCCCAGCCCCAGCCCAGGGTCTTTAGCCACGGCGCCTTGCGGTCCCAGGCCCAGAGGGCGAGGGCGGCGAAGATCACGGTCAGCAGGCCGACCGGTCCCTTGATCAGGGCGGCGACGGCCAGACCACCCCAGAAGGCGAGTTTGGTCCAATGGCTGGGCGCCCGTCCGGCCAGATGGTCGGCGTACATCTTCGCCAGAGCCGCCATGGCCAGGGTCGTCGATCCGCACAGCGCCGCGTCGGTCTTGGCGATGAAGGCTTCGCTGGACAGCAAAAAGGTCGAGCCCAGTATGGCCCCGGCCAGCAGGCCCGTGCGCGGGTCAAAAAGGGCCGCCGCCCCCCAGGCGCAGGCCGCCGCCGCCAGCATCGCGCCCAGCAGGGACGGGATGCGATAGGCCCAGATGCCGCGATCCTCCGGCGCCGAGACCAGCGACACCGTCGCCGCCTGCAGCCAGTGGATGCCGACCGGTTTCTTGAAGCGCGGCTGGTCCTGGAACTTGATGACGACCAGGTCGTCGGTTTCCAGCATCTGGGCGGTGGCCTGGGCGAAGCGCGACTCGTCGCGGTCCAGCGGCGGCATGGCCAGCAAACCCGGCAGCCCGGCCAGCAACGCCAGCAAGGCGGCGAACAGGGGTCCGCGCCAACCGCGGCTCCAGGCATCCAGGCGAGATTCAAGCGTCATAGGTCTTGGAATAGCACGATCCTTTCGTGTGGCGACTTTTGAGGTATTAGAGGGCAATGACCGCCAGCGCCGCCAAAGTTCCCGACTATTCGATCGTCGTTCCCGTCTTCGACGAGGGGGGCGCGGCGCCGGCCCTGGCGCGCGAGATCGCAGCCGCCTTCGCCGCCGAAAGCCACGAGATCATCTTCATCGACGACGCTAGCCGCGACGACACCCGCGCCCTGCTGGTGGCCCTGAAGGCCGAGATCCCGCAACTGCGCGTACTGAGCCACCGCAGGAATTCCGGCCAGAGCCGCGCGGTGCGCAGCGGCATTCTGGCGGCGCGCGGCCCGATCATCGTCACCCTGGACGGCGACGGCCAGAACGACCCGGCCGACGCCCCGCGCCTGGCCCGCGCCCTGGCCGCCGGTCCCGACACCCTGGCCTTGGTCGGCGGCGAGCGCGTCAAGCGGCAGGACAGTTCGGCCAAGCGCTTTGCCTCGAAATTCGGCAACGGCGTGCGCAAGCGCCTGCTGAAGGATACGGCCAACGACACCGGCTGCGGCCTGAAGGCCTTCCGCCGCGAGGCCTTCCTGCGGCTTCCCTATTTCGACCACATCCACCGCTACATCCCCGCCCTGATGCTGCGCGAGGGCTATGAGGTGGCGTTTCAGCCGGTGAACCATCGCCACCGCGAGAGCGGGGTGTCGAAATACACCAATTTTGGCCGGCTGAAGGCTTCGGTCAGCGACCTGCTGGGCGTGATGTGGCTGCAGACCCGCCTGCGCAATCCGCAAGGCGTCGACGAAGCTTAGAGCGTGACAGCCGAAAGTGGACGCCGGTTTCGGCGGCCGTCACGCCCCACTTTAGGAGGGTCGAGCCGCAGGCTCGGGCCCCTTGTGGGTTGAACAGCCTTCTCGCCATGCGAGAATGCAGTTAACCGTTACGGGCGCGACCCTGACGGCTGCGCATCTTGGGGGAGAGGCTGTCCATGTTCGCCGCGGTTCCGCTGCTGGCCTTGCCAGTGCTGGTCTATAATCTGATCGCTTTGACCCTGTCGGGGGCCTTCAAGTCGGCCGAAGCGCATGCGCGCATGACCGAGACCCTGTTCACCATCCACATGACCTCGCGCGTCGACTGGGCGGTCAGCCTGGGCGATCTTCTGCTGGCCGCATCCTTGGTGGTGCTGTTCGTCGAGCTTCTGAAATCCACCACCAGCCGCAAGATCGCGATCATCAATCACTCGCTGTCGCTGGTGCTATTCATCATCTGCCTGATCGAGTTCCTGCTCGCCCCGGCCTTTGCGACCTCGACCTTCTTCCTGATCACCGTGATGGTCCTGCTGGACGTGCTGGCCGGCTTCATCGTCACCATCGTCGCCGCGCGGCGCGACGTGGATTTCGGAGAGCACTGAAGGCGATTTACTGGGGCGTCGGCTTCCGCCGCTCGGCGAGCCGCCGCTTTTCAGCCGCGCGGACGCCGTGCCAATGGACCACATAGGGCTCGACGAACGTCCAGGCGACCATGACGATCAGGATCGCGACAAACAGGCCTGATAGAGTCAGAAGCACGGAATTCTCCCCGATGTGCGCGGGAGGAGTAGCGTTCAGCCATTAAGGGTTGCTCGACCGGCATGGTGAAGAACGCGTTAGGTCGAAAGGCGACTGGACCCTGGGTAGCCTGCGGGATTTCCAAACTGGATCAGGTCCGCAACAGGTGGCTATCCGCCTCGCCCCCTTCAACTAGAGCGTTTTTCGATCCGATAGCCGTTTCACACTTATCGGAGAATGCTCTAGTCGGCGCCAGTCTGCGCCAGTCTGCGCCAGTCTGCGCCAGTCTGCGCCATTGGCTGGCTTCATCACGCCTCCTGTTCGTAGCGGCGGAAGTCAGCCGCCCAGCGCCAGCAATCCAAACAGCGCGCCTTCGGTCTGGGACAGGCGCCAGCCGCGATGGATGAATACCGCGCCGTGGCGGAAGTCGTTGGCGGCGCGACAGCGCAGATCGGCGAGCGTTCCGGCGTTTCGGCCGCCCGGGAACAGCCGCATGGCCAGAGCCTTGGCGCTGGTCCCCGGGTTCTGTTCCAGCCAGGCCTTGCCGATCCGTTCAACGGCGGCGCGGTCGAGATCGCTGAAGGCGCCGGGTAGCTCATTGGCGCGGGTGAGGGTCGGCAGGGCGGCGCTGGCGCTCAGGGCCAGCAGGGTGGCCAGGAGGTCGCGGCGGGCGAGCATGGTCATCAGGCGGCTCCCATCTCTAGCTTGAGGTGATCGGCCAGCCGCAGGGTCAGGGCCAGCAGGGTCAGGGTCGGGTTGGCGATGCCGGAGGTCGGGAACACCGAGCTGCCGGCGACATAGAGATTGGCGGTGTCGTGAACGCGGGAATTGACGTCGACCACGCCCTGTTTGGGGTCGGCATGCATGCGGGTCGTGCCCATATGGTGGCGCGAGGCGTTGGAGATCGCGACGTAATCCTTGCGCTCGATCGGCCAGCAGAACCGGCCCTGGCCTGACGCGCCCAGGGCGTCGCCCATGGCCGCGGTGGTGCGTTCGAAACTGTCCCAGTCCGTTTTCGAGTAGACCCAGTCCAGCTTGATGCGCGGCACGCCAAGGGGGTCCAGATTGACCGTGTCGAGCGTGATGCGGCTGTCCGGGTCCGGAAAGTGCTCGGTCATGGCGAAACAGCCGAGAAGTTGGCCGTCGCCCTTGCCGCTGTCGACCCGGGTCGCCGTCTGGCGGATGACCCTGGTCTCGGCCTGGGTCGGCGTGCCCGAGCCGGGCTCGCCGCCATTGTAAAGGGTGAGGGTGAAGTTGCCGGTTTTCATCCGGGTCTGACCCGTCAGGCTGCTGCCGATCACGCAATGGGGCTGGGCGCGGCCAGGCGGGACATAGAGCGCCATCGACTCGGCGCGAGCGACATTGATCGCCGAGCCCTCGGTCTCGGCGTCGCCGTCCATCGCGTAGGTGACATGGCCCTGGAAGAACCGGCCGACCAGGTCGTGACGGTTGCCGACCCCTTCGGAGCGGACCTTGTTGGAGGCCAGCATCAAGCGGACATTCTCGATACCGCCGGTCGCCAGCACATAGGTCCTGGCCCTGGCGGTGTGGCGCTTGCCGCTCAGGCAGGCGACGTCGAGGCCCTCGACCTTGTCGCCTTTCGCATTCAGCCGCACCTGGGTGACATTGGCGTAGAGATAGACGGTGATGTTGGGCGCGCTGGCGAAGTCTGTGCGAAAGGCGTCGAACGCCGCCTTGTCGGCGCCGCCCGAAATCTTCGAGAAGTAACGGGGGGCGGGGAAGAAGCCGTCCTGCGGGTCCAGGTCCAGAGGCGTGCGGGTCGGATCCTTGAGGACCGGCGTGTCAGGGCCGAAATGCGGGATGCCCAGCAGGTCGCAGGCCCGGTCGTAAAACGGCTGAAGCTGCTCGCGGCTCATCGGCCAACCGCTGTAGGGCGCCCAGTCGCGCTGGGCGAAGTCGGCCGGATCGAGCGGCGCGCACTTGCCGCCCCAGACGTGGGCGGAGCCGCCGAGGGCCCGGACCCGCGACTGCACCGGATAGTCATTCAACGGACGGTCGGCATTGTCTGGCGCGCGGACTGTGGCCGAGCCGGCGTAGAGGGCCTGGTTTTCCATGTCGATCTCGCGACCGCCGCTCTCAAGGACGGCGATTCTCAGCGGGCCGCCGGCCAGTTCTCGGGCAAGGGCGATGCCGGCCATGCCACCGCCGACGATGATCAGATCGGCCTCGATCCGACTGGCGTCAGGCAAGGTTCGGGCGTCGATGAAAGCCATCGTGTTTCCTGTCTGAATGTGGGGGAGGGGTTAGGGCGCGCTGCTTAGGCGCGCGCGCCCTTGGCCCGGAGATAGTCGGCGACCGCGCGGTGTCCGCGCTTGACGGCCTCGCCCAGGGGCGAGCGGGTCTGGCCGGGATTGGACGGCACGGCGCGGTTCACGTCGGCGCCCTTCTCGACGAGATAGGTGACGGTCGCCAGGTCGCCGGACTGGGCGGCGTTGATCAGCGGGGTTTCGTCGCCGGGGACGAAGGACTCTACCGAGGCGCCGTGTTCGACCAGGGCCCTGACCATGTCGAGACGACCGGCCGAGGCGGCGGTGATCAGCGGGTTGCCGTCGCCGCGCACGGCCAGGTCGGCGTCGGCGCCCTTGGCCAGAAGCAGCCGCACCAGGTCGAGCCGGCCCGAGCGGGCGGCCTCGATCAGCGGCGTGCCGTCGCCGGGGGCCACGCGGTTCACATTGGCGCCCTTGTCGATGAGGTAGCCAACGGTCGCCACGTCCTGGGCGCGAATGGCGGTGATCAGCGGGGTGTCGTCGCCGGGCACGTGCATGTCGATCGAGGCGCCGCGCTCGACCAGGGCCTTGACGATGTCGAGGCGGCCGGTGTTGGCGGCCGCAATCAGCGGCGCGCCGTCGCCGCGCACCGCCAGGCTGGGATCCGCGCCGCTGGCGAGCAGCAGCTCGACCAGATCGGTTCGGCCAGAGCGGGCGGCTTCGATCAGCGGCGTGCCGTCTCCGGCGGCCTTGAAGTTGACGTCGGCGCCGGCGACGATCAGCTCCCGCGCCTTGGCGATGTCGCCGTCCAGCACCGCGCGATACAGCGGGCTGGCGATGTCGCGGGCCCGGTCGTGCTTCGTTACGCCGGGACGCTCCTGAACGGTGCGGGCGGGCTGGGCGGCCCAAGCGGCGAAGCCGACGCCGAGCGCCAGGACGGCGACCGAGGCGGCGCCGGTCACACGGCGAGCGCGACCCTGGCGGTGTTGCTTCAGCATGACGAACCTCTCCTTGAGCTGGCTATTGGCCGAGGCTGGCCAGTGGCAGCCGAGCGGCGGCGCGTGCGGCGCCAGTTGGGTCTTCAGCATCGCTTCGCCATAGGTGCGGCGGGCGACGGGGTAGCGGGTCAGGACGGCGGCGTCGCAGGCGATCTCCTGATCGACCCGCAGGCGGTTGGCGCCCAGGTGAACCAGCGGATTGAACCAGAACAGGCACTGGATCGCGGTGGTCAGGGCGTTGATCTGGGCGTCGCCCATCGACAGGTGATTGCGCTCGTGGGCCAGGATCAGGGCCTGCTCCTCGGGCGTGAAGCGCAGGGCGAAGTCGGCGGGCAACACGACCCGGGGCGCCAGGGCGCCGATCACGGCGGGACCGACCCCGGCATGCTCGGCGTGAAACAGATCCTTCTCGCCACGCAGGCGTCCCAGCGACTTCATGAACCGGCGCTGGCGTTCGGCCTGCACGCCGACGGCCAGCAGGGCGACCAAAGCCCAACCGATCGCCAAAGCGTTTCGCAGGCGATGCGAGTTTGCGGATGAAGATATGGCCATCGTCTCGACGCCGGGCATCGGTATCGGCGCGGGTCTCGGCGTGGGCGTGGGCGTGGGCGTGGGTTTCGGTGTCGGCGGGGTGCTCGCGACAGTCGACGGGGCGGGCGCGGCGATGCTGACGACCCTCGCCGGCAGCAGGACGGCCAGAACCGCCAGCGGCGCGATCAGCCAAAGGCCATAGGCGGCTCGGGCGCCGAACATCGACCGCACTGGCCGGCGCAGGACCAGCACCAGCAGGACAGCGGCGGCGATGGCCAGATTGGCGCGCAGCAGCAGGGCGAGGATGTCACTTGCCATCGTCGAGGCTCTCCAGCAGGCGGCGCAGGTCGGCGACGTCCTGGTCGCTCAGCTTTTCCCGTTGCGAGAAATGGGCCACCAGCGGGGCCAGGCGGCCATCGAACAGGCGGTCCAGCAGGCCTTGGCTTTCGGCGTGCACATAGTCGCCCTGGGCGACCAGCGGCCGATAGAGGAAGCGGCGGCCGTCGCGGTCGGCGGCGATGGCGTCCTTCTTCAGCAGGCGGTTGAGCAGGGTTTTCACCGTGGCGTCGGCCCAGTCCTGACCGGCAGGCAGGGCGGCGATGATCTCCTCGGCGCTGAGCGGGCTTTTGGCCCACAGCGCTTTCATCACCTGACTTTCGGCCGTGCTGATCCGCATGGAGCCTCTCCGTGTTGGCTCTATCGATTACATTCGTAATCGATCTGGTCAATCGGCGATTACAGACGTAAACGAAATGTAATCTCTGAGGACGGCTCGACGCTAGGCGACTCCCGCCCGCGCCGGCGATGGCCGCAGCGCGTCGATGTGACGGGGCATGGCCTCGGCGGTCTGGCGGATCTCGCGACGGATTTGCTCGAACTCGGCGGCGATGCGGCCGGTGTCATGCAGATCGACCAGCGGATCGTATGACCTGGGTCGCACCCCCTGGCCGTCAAGCACCGCCTGCCAGCTGGTGGCGGTGAACATCTCCTCGGGGTGCTGGGACAGCCTCCCGCAGGCCCGGAACAGCGCCAGACGCTCGGACAGGCTCTCGGGCAGCTCCATCTCGCGGCGCGAACGCCACAGCGGCTCGTCGCGCTGGTTGGCGTGGTAGTGCAGGACGATGAAGTCGCGGATGCGTTCGAAGTCCAGCTGGATGCGCCTGTTATAGTCGTCGGCCTGCACCGGCTCCCAGGTCTTGCCGGGGAAGGCGGACAGGAACTTCAGCAGGCCGGCCTGGATCATGTGGATGCTGGTCGATTCCAGCGGCTCGATGAAGCCGCTGGCCAGGCCTAGGCTCAGGACGTTCTTGTTCCAGGCCTTCTTGCGGCGCCCCGTCACGAAGCGTAGGCGGTTGGGTTCGGCCAAGGCGTCACCGCCCAGGCTGGCGCGCAGGGTCGCCTCGGCCTCGTCGTCGTCGATGAACGCGCTGGAATAGACGTAGCCGTTGCCGTCGCGATGCTGCAGCGGGATGTTCCACACCCAGCCGCCGGCCTGGGCTGTGGCGCGGGTGAAGGGGCGGGGGTCTTCCTTGCGCTCACACGGCATGGCGATGGCCCTGTCGCAGGGCAGCCAGCGCGACCAGTCCTCATAGCCGGTCTTCAGGGTCTGCTCGATCAGCAGGCCTCGGAAGCCCGAGCAGTCGATGAAGAAGTCGCCCTCGATCCGGCGGTCGCCTTCCAGCACCAAGGCCTCGACGAAGCCGTCTGTGCCCCGTTGGGTCACGTGGGCGACCTTGCCCTCGATGCGCGTGACGCCCAGCCGCTCGGCATAGGTCCGCAGATAGCGGGCATAGAGCGAAGCGTCGAAGTGGAAGGCTGAGCCGAAGGTCGCGAGCGGCGAGTTTTGATTCTTGCTTTGCTGGCCGAACCGCCCGCGTCGGGCGGCTTGGTCGCACAGCGAATAGTCGCCCAGCGGTCCGGCCTTGTTCAGGGCCGACAACTTCAGCCAGTACTGGTGGAAATAGCCGGGGTCCGGCGCGACGCCGTAGACTCCAAAGGGATGGAAATAGGTCTCGCCGGGACGGGTCCAGCCGTGAAACTCAATGCCCAGCTTGTAGCTGCCTTTCGTTTCGCGGACGAACTCGGCCTCGTCCAGGCCCAGGGTCTGGTTGAAGCCGCGGATCGGCGGAATGGTGGCCTCGCCGACGCCGATCGTGCCGATCTCGGCCGACTCGACCAGGGTGATCCTGCAGCGCCGTCCGAGGGCGCGAGAGAACAGGGCCGCGGCCATCCAGCCGGCCGTGCCACCGCCCAGGATGACGATCGAGCCGGGCAGGTTGTCGCTTTGGGGATCGATCACGGAGCGCTCCTTGAGCTCCGCCGATCATGACTTGTCGGCGGCTAGAGACAAGTCCGGGACCGCCCTCGCAGGATGGCGGTCCCGGTAAAGTTTAAACGGCGGGAGGGGATGAACCCGCCGTCAGGTCAGGGTGGCTACATGCCGAACTTGAACCTTACGCCGGCCGAGAGGCGACGGTCGCCCCCGACGAAGCGGAACGGCAGGTTCGGGAACTGCAGGTAGGTCTTGGCGTCTTCCTTGGTGAGGTTGGAGCCTTCGAGGGTGAACTTGAGGGCCGGGGTCACCGCGAAGGCGATCTGGCCGTCCAGTTGTCCGTAGGCGTCGTTATAGATGCCAAGCGTATGGACATCGGCTCCAGCCCCGAAGCCATAGTTGCCGACAAAGGCCTTATCCCGCCAGGCATAGGAGAGACGCGCCGAGAACGGCCCGGTCTCATAATAGCCTTGCAGGTTATAGGCGCTCTTCGAGACGCCGGGGATCGGCAGGCTCTTGGAGTAGTCGTTGCTGTAGGGAGATTCCGAGTCCGAATAGGTGTAGTTGGCGGTGAAGCCGAACCCGAAGTCGAACGCGTATTGCGCCTGCAGTTCCACGCCCTTGATGGTGCCGCCCTCGCCGTTCACGACCGAGGCGAAGGGGCCGACAGAACTGCCGGCCACCGATTGGTCCTTCACGGTGACGCTGAAGGTGTTGGAGACGATGAACGTATCGACCGTCTTGTAGAAGAAGCCGGCCGACAGCAGGCCCTGGCTGCCGAAATAGCGCTCGTAGGCGATGTCGAACTGCGAGGCCCGGAAGGGGTCGAGGTTCGGATTGCCGCCGTTGCCGCTGGTGTAGAGGAACTTGTCGAGGTTCGGCCCCGGGTTCGACGAGCGCGTGAAGTTGTAGGACGCGCCCTGGCCCAGATCGAAGAGGTTTTGCGCCGAGACCACACGGGCCGCGCTGGCGCGGACCTTGTCGGTTTCGTTGATCTCGAACACGCCCGACAGGCTTGGCA
The DNA here is from genome assembly GCF_049895765.1 of Caulobacter sp. DWR1-3-2b1. Lineage (NCBI taxonomy): Bacteria > Pseudomonadati > Pseudomonadota > Alphaproteobacteria > Caulobacterales > Caulobacteraceae > Caulobacter > Caulobacter sp. DWR1-3-2b1. Next base: position 28,251 of record NZ_JAFCSZ010000015.1, on the reverse strand, counting down.
GCACGTCGGTGTATTCGCGCACGGTGTTGGAGGCGTTCGGGTTTTTCAACACGCCGTTCCAGCTGTCAGTGCCCCACCACAGCGGCGTCACCGGCGTGTTGGACGAGTCGATGACCAGCTTGGTGTGGACGATCCGGACGCCGGCATTGATGTGATAGGCGTCGTCGGCATCGCCCAGATCGGCCATGGCGTAGGTCGAGGTGGTCTTGTCCTGGATCTTGAAGGACTCGATCGGGTCCTTGTAGAAGCCGAACTTGGTCGAGGGATACAGGCCCTGGATCCAGGCGACAGGGTTCTTCATCTGCCCGTAGTCCTGGAAGATCGCGGCCACGCCGTGGACAGTGTCGACGACACCGCGTTCCGGGTTCGACGCCGCTGTCTGGTAGGGCGTAACCACCGCCGGCGAATTGCCGAAGCGACCGCAACCGTAGAAGGCGATGTCGCACTTCTTCAGGCCGATGGCGCCGTCCTGGAAGTAGCCGAGCGGCGTCCAGTCCACGAAGACGCCGTGGTCAGTCGTGCCCTGAGCGCTGGCCGGCAGTTCGCCCTTGGCCGAGTAGTCGGCCAGGTAGCGGCCATAGGTCGAATCGATCTCCCGATTCGAGTAACGCGCGCCAAAGCTGAAGACCAGATTGGCCTCCTCGGCGAACGACGGCTTGTACTTGAAGTCGCCGGTCACGGCCGTGTCGTCGATGGTGGTCTCGTCGCCGAAGGCCCAGTGCGATTTGTAGAAGACCGAAGACGGGGTCACCATCGCTGCGGCCAGGTTGGCGGCCGGAGTGAACTTTGGATAGGCGCCGTTGGTGTAGCCGTAGGTGGCGACCAGCGGCGCGGTGCTGTTCGGGGCGAAGCCCGCGCCGCCGTTACGCACGCCGTACTGGGTGTAGCGCGTATCGACCTGGGCCGAGGTCGAAGCGTAGTCGGACTTGGACACCGCCACGCGGAACTTGCCGCTCAACGGGCCGCCATTGTCCCAGTCGGCCGAGAACTGGACGTTGTCGGTCTTGGCTTCGGCGTCCTTGGCGAAGGTGTCGCCTTCCGACGAGTTGGCAGTGATGAAGCCCGATTGCAGGACGCCGTCGCTGTCTTTGGACAGGCCTTGGGCGTTGTAGGTCGCGTTTTCGTTGGCGTAGGCCCATTTCAGGGAGTGTTCGCCCGTGAAGATCTTTAGGTCCGAGTGGAACCAGTCGGCGCGCACGGTCAGCGAGTCGGAGACGTGCAGGTCGGCGTTCAGCGAGAACGCCATGCGCTCGCGTTCCTGGTGGCGGTTGTTTGTGTAGCGATATTCCGGCGACCAGACATTGGTCGTCCCGGTGGCGACCTGATTGTTGCCGGTGGCGGTGTTGCGGTTCAGGAACGCCCAGTTGCCGCGATTTTCACCGCTTAGAATCTCGGTGTCGATATTGTTCTTGTCCCAGGTGAAGCTGCCCAGGAGACCGAAATTATCCGAGAACTTGTGGCCCAGGACCACGGAGACCTGCGGCTTGGCCTTGCCGTTGAACGAGCCCTGGCTGTAGCGCACGTCGGCCGACATGGTGGTGGTGTCGCGCAGGTCCAGAGCGTTGCGAGTCTTCAGGTTGACCGTGCCGCCGAGGCCGCCCTCGATGACGTCGGCGCGGGGCGACTTGATGACATCGACGCCGGCCAACAGGTCGGACGGGATGCCTTCCAGCGAGTTGGTCTGCTTGTTGTTGCCCTCGCCGAGACGGAAGGCTTCAAGGCCCGACAGGAAGGTGTCGCCGTTTAGCAGGGTGACGTTCTGGTCCAGGCCCCGGATGCGGACCTTGGTGCCCTGGCCGTTCTCGCGGTCGATCTGCACGCCCGGCAGGCGCTGCAGCGACTCGGAGATGTTCTGATCGGGGAACTTCCCCATGTCCTCGGCCGTGACCGACTCGATGATCAGGTTGGAGTTCTTCTTGACGTTCAGCGCGTTGGCCAGCGAAGCGCGGAAGCCGGTGACGACAACCTCCTCGACCTCGGTAGCGGCCGCTTGCTGGGCGTGAACCTGGCCGGCGATCATGGCGAGCGCCGAAGTTGCGGTCAGCAACGTGATGCGAGACCGATGTAATGACTTTCTCAAGACCCAATACCCCTCTGCTAAGTTGACGCGCGGAGGCTCACGCCCGGAGGGGGACCTCCAGGGTGGAACCGCGCTGGCTTTCGGGATGCCTGATGCATCCTCCCCTTGCTGATCCCGGCTCTGTTGGGCCGGTAACTGAGAGCCGGTGGGCTCAAAGGCAGCGCTGTCAATTCTAAGCGACAGCGCTGTCAGCGGCGGTCAGATAATAGTGGTTCATTATTTATGGCAAGTTTTTTAATTGGTCAGACGACGAGGTGGACGCGGTCAGACGAAAAGGTTGGGGCGATCGGGGTTGGCTCTGTCCACGCAGAAGAATGCGTTTTGGCCGGCCATTGGGCGCTCAGCCTGGGCGAGCCTCGGAAGCGGCGACGTCACCCTTATTTCCGGCGCCCCTGCGTCAGACGTCGCCGCGTGGCCGCCCGGCGCGCTTTCCAATGCACGACATAGGGCGCGGCGAAGGTCCAGACGAGCGTGGCCGCCAGGATCAGGACGACGGGAATCGCCAGCTTCAGGTTCACATCGACCTCCCCAGGCTCTTTTGCCCGAGACTAGCGCTGATGGCCGCGACGCTCAATTCCACAAACCGGATGAAGGTAGGGCCCGACCAGAGACAGTAGTCCGGCCGGGGGAGGGTCGCTCACGCGTAGGGTGGTCTCGACTGGAACGGAGCGTTGCTCTTCCCCGCCAGACTTACAAAGCCAGACCCTGTGTCGTTGGCGTTTTGAACTGTCCAGCGCGCCAGGCCATCCCGGTCACCACGACGCCGACGGCCGTGCAGACGACCAGAGCCGGTAGCGAGGCCTCGGGGCCGAATGCGCCGCCAGTCAGCCATTCAGGGAAGCCAGGACGCGCCGAACTCGAGGCGATCGCCGGGCCGAAATCGCCGCCGGACACGGCTGCGCCGAACAGATAGCCCTGAGTGAAGTTCCACGCGGCGTGTACCCCGATCGACATCCAGACCCGCCCCGTGAGCGCGTAGAAGGCACCCAGCATGATCCCGGCCTCCAGCGCGATGGCGACGGCCGCGAACACGGTCGCGTTTGGATTGGGCAGATGGCCGAAACCGAATAGCGCGGCCGACAGGGCAAAGGCCGCCCAGGGACCGAACGCTCTCCAGATCAGGCGCAGCAGGACGGCGCGGATCATGATTTCCTCGACCACGCCCGATTGAATAGCCTTGCCGACGGCAATCCAGGCCGGGGCGGCGCCAAGGCCTCGGATCTCATAGAGACCGAACGCCGCCATGACGGCCATCACGGCGCCGAACATCGCCGCTCCGATCAGCAGGCCCGCGCCAAGTTGGGGCAGCAAGGGACGCCACGCGATCTCGGAGGGCCAGCGCCCCTCGGCCAATCGCACCGCCACCGCGTAGACGCCCAGTCCGACGAGAGCTCCAACGATGTGGGCCGCGAGTTGCGCCGCGCCGGACGTCTTCGGCAGCGCCTTGCCCAGGACCTCCGCCGTCGTCATTGACGTCAGGGCGACCAGGAAGAACAGCCCCAGGGCCCAGCCGATCGCTCTCAGCCAGCGCAACGGTCCCGGATGCAGCAACCGCCGCTCGCCAAGCTGAAGCGGATGCACCCAACGCGTCATATCGATCATCGTGATCCTCGGTTCTAAATGGCAAAAGCCTGGGGGCGGCGACGCGCCGCGGGCGCGCATCAGCGCTCCCGGCGAGCAACCGCATTAGTGTCTTCAGGGGTGTTCAGGAGTGGAAAGCGCCTCGGCCTCAGCCATGATGCGCTCGCCGAAGGGCCGCCGGTTCAAGGCGTCGATCGCTTCTCCGACGATGCCGGAGAGCGGGGTGGAAAGCTCGGCGTCCAACGTGTCGGAGGCAGCGTTGACCGCAGCCCACTGGCGTTGAAGGGCAGGAACCATCGCTTGGGCCTTTGGTGTCAGAATCACGATGCGCTCGCGTGCGTCGGTTCCTGGCTGCAGCTCAACCAAGGCGTCCTTGGTCATCTGCGCGACCGTCTGACTCACAGCCGAATGGCTAATGCCGATCGTTCCGGCCATCGCCTTGATCGACGCCGGGCCCAGGCTCAACAGCCCTCGAAGGACTGGCGTGTAGCGTGGCCGCCAAGCTAGACCACCAGCCTCGTAAGCGGCCTGGACATCGCCATCGAGGAGTTCGATCAGGTGACGGATCAGTGTGCCTAGCGAGGGTTTGGCTGACGACATGGGGACGATATATAAGTGCTGTTATATATCGTCAATGGCTAAGCTGATAACGTCCTGCACGCGGCGCTGAGGTGGCTTTCGACCTGGCTCGGACGAATGCGAGGCCCCGGTGCAGGGCGACAGCCCGGCTGTGGTGGCTACCGGCAACAGCGATGCGGACCGTGTATGCCTCAGCCCCTTCTGCGTCCGCGCTTGAGCGGATTTGCCAATCGGCGCAAATCACCGTGGGAAAGGAATACAGGATGTTGAGGTTTGGACCATGCCGACGGCCAAGGTGCGACGGTGCGACCTGACGATGCTGGCCCTCGCGGCAAGCCTGTTTACCGGCGGGTCCGTTCTGGCTGCGCCCGAACCTACCCCCGAGGCCAGGACCGCGGCGCGGTTCGATGCCGTCGTCCATGATCACGCTCAACTGCGTCTATTCCTGAAGGCCATGCCCAAGGGCGGAAACCTGCACAACCATCTGTGGGGCGCGCCCTATGCAGAGGACTTTCTGGCCTGGGCTGCGGCCGCTGGACAGTGTGTCACCACCACTTCAAAGCCAGAGATCGTCGATGGTCCCTGTGAAGGCGCCGGCAAGGTCGCGGCCAAGAATCTGGGCCGTCGCGACCCCGCTCACTACGGTCGAGCGATCGACGCGCTGTCGGTGCGCAACTACGCGCCCGGCGCGAATGGCGCGGCGGCGTCCGGACACGACCAGTTCTTTTCCACGTTCGGCCGGTTCGCCGCCTCTGCGGTCAACACCATGGGGCCGATGATCGCCGTTACCCGCGACCACGCCGCCGCCGATCACGTTGGCTATGTCGAGAGTTCGGCCAACGCCAATGCCATGCGAGCCTTCGCCGTGGCCGGGCAGGGGAGTTGGGGCGGCGATTTCGAGCACAGCCTGGCCCGCCTGACGCCCGGCCTGCCGGGCATGATCGCCGAGGTCCGACGCGAGATGGACGCCGCTCTCGCCGAGGCCGATCGTCAACAGGGATGCTCCCCCGGACCGAACGCGGCCGGGCCTTGCCAAGTGGTGCTGGGTTTCCAGCCGTTCGTCGAGCGGGCCCAGCCGCCAGGTTTCGTGTTCGCCCAAATGCTGGCTGCCTTCGCCCTTGTCGAAGCCGATCCACGCTTCGTGGGGGTCAACATCGTCAATCCTGAGGACGATCCAACCGCGCTGGCCGATTACTCGCTGCACATGCGGATGTTCAAGTTTCTGGCCGCGCGCTACCCCAAGGCGCCGCTAGCCCTGCACGCTGGCGAACTGACCCTGGGCCTGGTCCCGCCGCGTGACCTCGCCTTTCATATCCGGGAAGCCGTCGAGGTGGCCGGCGCCCGGCGTATCGGTCACGGAGTCGATATCGCCTACGAGGATGACGCCTGGGCGCTGCTGGCCCGGATGGCGCGCGATCGTGTGGCCGTTGAAATCAACCTGACCAGCAATGACATCATTCTGGGGGTGAAGGGTGCCGACCATCCGCTGGCCCTCTACCGCAAGGCCGGTGTGCCGGTGGTGCTGTCGACGGACGATGAGGGCGTGTCACGCATCGACATGACCTGGGAATTCATGCGCGCCGCCACCGAGCACGGCCTGCGCTACGCGGATCTGAAGGCCATGGCGCGCGACAGTCTGGAATACGCATTCCTGCCAGGCGACAGCCTGTGGACCGCAGAGCGCACCCGCCTGCCTGTCTGCATCAAGGCCAGCGCCGCCTGCGACGCCTTCTTGGCCAGGAGCCCAAGGGCCACGGCGCAGTGGAAACTCGAGCGGGATTTTACAGCCTTCGAGCTTTCCGCTGGGTCGATGCTGCCCAGTCCTCCCATCGCGTCGCGGTAGTGAACTAAACGGCCATCTCGACGCCTAGCCGCCTCTAGAGCCCTTTCCGACCTGATGACTTCATCAGAGTCGGGCGAAAAGAGCTCTAAATCAAAAGTTTAGAGCATTTTTCGATCCGATAACCGTTTCACACTTATCGGAAAATGCTCTAGCGCTCTGCTGGTTAGTGGAAGATCCAGTCCCTGGGCTCCAGGTCGTCAGGAGAGACCCCCTGCAGACGCGTGACCAGGCTCGACCAGCCTTGGCCTGCCCCGTCAGCGTCGAAATAGACCTCCGTATCAGCCCCTGCGCTGCGGAACTCCAGGTAGCGGTCAAGCTGTGGATCCTGACCGCGATAGCCGGAGGCCGAGAACAGGTCGCTTAGATCCAGCACATCAACGCCGCTTTCGAAGTCGACGATCACGCCGGCATTCCACGGGATCGCCTCGTAGACGAAGACGTCCGCGCCGGCTGCGCCTTTTAATGTGTCTGGTCCCTGACCGGCGATCAGTGTGTCGGCGCCGCTGGTCCCCGTGAGGTCGTCCCCGTAGCGGTCCGAACGGATCACGCTCCCGGACCCAGTCTGGACCGCGGGGGTCCCGCCTCCAGCCGGGGTTGCGCCGTTCAGCTTGGCCCAGGTCAGGCCGTTGGCAGCCACGTCGTCCAGCTGGATGATATAACTGGCCCATTGTTGGCCTGAGCCCGCGGCGTCGGAGTCGAACAGCAGCTTGGTCCCGCCCGCGCCGTCGTCGAGCAGGCTGACATAGCCGTCGGCGATTGGATCACTGCCGGTATAGCCCGCCTTCTGGAGCAGGGAGGCGATGTCCAGCCGATCGCTGCCCACAGTGAAGTCGGTGATCTGGGCCGGAGCCCAAGGGGCGTTGGCGAACGAGAAAACGTCCTTGCCCGCGCCGCCCGTCAGGACGTCCGAGCCCTGGCTGGCCTTGAGGGTGTCGTCGCCGGCGCCGCCGGTCAGGGTCGAGCCTGGACCGTCGGCGGTCAGCACCATACCGGTCGGAGCGGGCGGCGGTGGCGGATTGCCTGGACCACCCGATCCGCCGAGGGCAGCCCAAGTCAGCGTCGAGGCCGACACCTTGTCCAGCTGGACGATGTAATTGCCCCACTGGGGTTCCGGGCCAGAGCCGTCGCGGTCGAACAGCAGCTTGGTCCCGCCGGCGCCATCGTCCAGCGCCACAAGGCGGCCATCGGCGAATGGATCGGTCCCCTTGTAGCCAGCCGCCTGGAACAGGCTGGACAGGTCCAGCTTGTCCGCGCCCACCGTGAAGTCCGTGATCCGGATCGGCGCCCAGGGCTCGGCGCCCAAGTGGAAGACGTCCTTGCCGCCGCCGCCCGTCAGGACATCCGAACCACGGCTGGCGTTGAGCGTGTCATCGAAAGCGCCGCCCGTCAGCGTCGATCCCGGGCCCGCAGCGGTCAGCACCGCGCCGCTCGATCCGCCGGTTGAGGTCGTCATCGTCTGGTAGAGCGCGAAGAACTTCTCGCCAGCGCCGGCCAGGCCGGCCGCCGAAAAGTGCAGGCCGTCGGCCTGTACCTGCAGACTGGCGGCGTCGAAGCTGATGGCGTTCGGATCGGCCGCATCGACACGTTGTTCGCCCTCGCGCACCTGCGCCGCATAGACCGGCGAGGTTCCGATCTGGGAGAAGCCGATCTTGCCCGCTGGATCGTTCATCCACTGGGCGCGGATGGCGGTGAAAAGTGTGGCCAGATTGTCGCCATAGGCCAGGGCCGCCTGTTGGTGGTTGGCGTCCTCTTCACCTTGGCCGAACAACACGACATCGGGCTTGTCGCCCCCGGCCGCCGCACTGGCTCGATCGATCAGTTGAGTGGTCTGGGCGAACAGTTCCGCAGAGCTGCTCGGCGACCAGTCGGCGTGATAGGCCTGATTGTCCTGGGCGAGCTGGGTGCCGCCATGAACCGATTTTACGATACGCAGGGTCTCGCCCGGATGCGCCGCCCGGAATTGGATGGCGAACTCGACCTCGGGTCCCCACCCGTTCGGCTGACCGCCGTAGCCCGTATTGACGCCGGGATTAATTGCTTCCCAGCGCTGTCCCGCGTCGTTCCAGATCTGCAGATGAGGGTCGGGAACCCAGCGGCTGGTTACGGTGGAGGCGTCCTGGTAAGGCGCGCCCATGTTCGACTGTCCGGCAAACACCACGAAGGCGCCCGCTCCCGTCGGCGGTGTAGTCGGGGTCCCGCCTCCAGCCGGGGTTGCGCCGTTCAGCTTGGCCCAGGTCAGGCCGTTGGCGGCCACGTCGTCCAGCTGGATGATATAACTGGCCCATTGTTGGCCCGAGCCCGCGGCGTCGGAGTCGAATAGCAGCTTGGTCCCGCCCGCGCCGTCGTCGAGCAGGCTGACATAGCCGTCGGCGATTGGATCATTGCCGGTATAGCCCGCCTTCTGGAGCAGGGAGGCGATGTCCAGCCGATCGCTGCCCACAGTGAAGTCGGTGATCTGGGCCGGAGCCCAAGGGGCGTTGGCGAACGAGAAAACGTCCTTGCCCGCGCCGCCCGTCAGGACGTCCGAGCCCTGGCTGGCCTTGAGGGTGTCGTCGCCGGCGCCGCCGGTCAGGGTCGAGCCCGGACCACTGGCGGTCAGCACCACCCCGGTCGAACTGGGGGGAGGCGGAGGCGGGGGCGGTGGTGGCGGCGGTGGGTCGCCGGAGCCACCCGAGCCGCCGAGGGCCGTCCAAGTCACGGTCGATGCCGACACCTTGTCCAGCTGGACAATGTAGTTGGCCCATTGGGGTTCTGGGCCGGAGCCATCGCGGTCGAACAGCAGCTTGGTGCCGCCCGCGCCGTCATCCAGTGCGATCAAACGGCCGTCAGCAAAGGGGTCGGTCCCCTTGTAGCCAGCCGACTGCAACAGGCTCGACAGGTTCAGCTTGTCCGCGCCCACCGTGAAATCCATGATGTGGATCGGCGCCCAAGGCTCGGAGCCCAGGTGGAAGATGTCCTTGCCGCCGCCGCCCGTCAGGACGTCCGAGCCCTGGCTGGCCTTGAGGGTGTCGTCGCCGGCGCCGCCGGTCAGGGTCGAGCCCGGACCACTGGCGGTCAGCACCACCCCGGTCGAACTGGGGGGAGGCGGAGGGGACGGCGGCGGATCGCCTGCTCCACCCGAGCCGCTGAGAGCCGGCCAGGTCACTGACGAGGCCGACACCTTGTCCAGTTGGACGATGTAGTTGGCCCATTGGGGTTCTGGTCCGGAGCCATCACGGTCGAACAGCAGCTTGGTCCCGCCCGCGCCATCGTCCAGCGCGATCAAGCGGCCGTCGGCAAAGGGATCGGTCCCCTTGTAGCCAGCCGTCTGGAACAGGCTGGACAGGTCCAGCTTGTCCGCGCCCACGGTGAAGTCGGTGATCCGGATCGGCGCCCAGGGCTCCGAGCCCAGATGGAAGATATCCTTGCCGCCGCCGCCCGTCAAAACATCCGAGCCCTGGCTGGCGTTGAGCGTGTCATCAGCCGCTCCGCCCGTCAGCGTCGAGCCCGGCCCGGTAGCGTTCAGAACCTGCCCTTGGGCAGGCCCGGTGCCGGCATTGACGTCGTCGTTGACAATGGTCCCGCGGACGGTGGCCCCGCCAACAGTCATGCCCACAGGATTGGAAAGGCTGACAACGAATTGCTCGTTGGCCTCGACCACGCGATCGCCGGCGACGGAAATGGTCACCGTCTTGCTGGCCTCGCCCACCGCAAAGTTGACGACGCCGCTGGGCAAGGCCCCGCCGACGAAGTCCGCGGCCGATGCGGGGTTGTCGCCAGTTCCAGCCACGGACCAGACAACGCTTCCGGCAGTGTCGGTGGGACCCACCCGGGCCAGAGTATAGGTAAAGACAGCCGCGCCTTCGCCGCCCTCCGACAGGCTCACGGGTCCAGTGGCGAAGGAAACCACCGGAGCGGTGGTGGCCGATGCCTGGTGCAGGCTGTAGATTTGTTGACCGGAGCCGTTCTGCGCGATCACCTGGCCTTGGGCGTACACGCCGATCAGGTCGCCGGTAATCTCGCGCGTCGGGCCATACCAGCCCGGTACGTCGCCGCCGTAGGCGTACTCGTCATAGCCTCGGGCCATCACATCGCCGTCGGGCGACCGCCAGCTGACGGCGAACCCGCCCACATCGGTGGCGATGAACACCGCTTGAGCATCCGCGGCGGCCGGTCCCAGGTTCTGGCGGACAAAGGCGCCTTTACCGGGATCGAGCACCATATCCCAAAGGTCGACGCCGCCCGCGTCGTTGGGCTGGGTGTAGGAGAACACCACCTTGCCGTTGGTCAGCCAGGTTCCGTCACCGGTAAACTGGCTGATCTTGCCGGCCATCAGCACCGTGGAACGTCCCAACTGACCATCGTCGGACACGGCGGCGAACACCGCTCCAGCGTCTTCCCAGATCAGCAGGTTCTTGCCATCCGGCAGGGCGGAGGCTTGTGGCGGCCCCGCCAACAACTTGATGTGGGCGCTGGAAACCAGCTCACCGTCGGCCCTGAACACCATGGCCTGAGTGTCGCGGGTCGCGGCGGCGCCCTGGTCTAGAAGCGTATCGACCGGGAGCTCGGGCCGTTCGTGGACCACCTGGCTCGACCCGTCAGCCAGGGCATAGGCGCGGATATAGTCGATGTTGAGTTCTGTCGGGAAGGCGTTCATGTCTGCCGCCCCGCCCCAGCCGCCGACCGCCAGATTGGCGATGATCGCCATAGGGTTGGTCCAGTTGCTGGGCGTAGCCCCCTGCAGAACGGCGACTCCGTCATAGTAGAACGTCACCGTGGTGGCGGTCCAAAGCATGCCGTAGGAGTGGAAACCGTCGGTGTCGGCCTTGTAGATCTGGTCGTACATGCCTTCCGAGCCGTCCGCTCCGCCCGAGGCGTGACGATGGTCGACGTGGGGCGTGGCCGCCAGAGCCTCCATAATGTCGGCCTCGACATTAGGCAGATAGGGTTGAGGCACCATCCAGAACGCCGGCCAGGCGCCCGCCGCCTCCGGCAGATCCGCCCGCATTTCGAAATAGCCGTACTTCTGCTCGAAGGTCCCGAGCGTGTTCAGCATGCCCGAGGTGTAATCGCGACCCCAGGCCGCGTAGGAGAACTCCGCCTCGACGGGCTTGGCGGTGATGGTCAGGACGCCGTCGGCGATCGAGAACGGGTTGACGCCCAGATCCTCTTCGCCGCGTCCCTGGAAGCCGGGGGCGACATAGGCCTGGGTCTCGCCGTTCGAGACCAGGGTGTAAGCCCACTGGTCCTTGAGATTGCCGCCGAAATTGGTGAGCCATTGACCCTGGCCCGTTGCCGGGTTGAACAGCTGAAGGGTGTTGAATTCGTCGTGGAAGGTCAGTTCGCCGAGCTTGCTCCTGTCGAGGGGCAGCAGGAACTGGCGGTCGGTAAAGTCCTCAGGGGAAACACCGCGCACGGTGATGCTGTCGGTATCCGACAGGTGCAGAACGATATCGTCGCCGACCTGTGTCATGGCCGAACGGATCGCCGCGGCGCTGTTAAGGCCATAGCCCGTCAACTGCAGCTGGGAATTGCCGTTCCAGTTGTAGATCACGTCGTGGTCGTCGCCGCGTTCCATGGCGAAAGTGGTGCGCTGGGTCTCGGAGCCCACCAGCACGTCATTGCCGCCGCCGCCCACCACCCACTGGCTTCCGTCGACGATGATCAGGTTGTCCAGCCTGTTGCCGACGGCGTAGTTGAAGTCCTGATGGACGATCAGGTTCTCGACATTGTCGGCTAGGATGATCGAGGTCCAGCCGATCTGGGTGTCGATTCCCTTGCCAAAACCTTCGATCACCACATCGCGGGGGTCGGTGATGAAGATGTGATTGTCACCGGCCGAACCGATCAGCGTGTCGCCGCCGCCATTGCCAGCCAGGGAGATATGGCCCGGCCCGGCCTGGATGATTTCGCCGCCTGCTGGCGTGCCCAGTAGATTGCCGGTCTCAGGTACGCTCTCGGGCATAGGGGCGCCCAGATAGTTCAGATAGGGCACGATCGTGCCTCCCGTAACGAAATCACGCTAAAATTTACTGTGCCCAGTGGGCGCGGGCTTACTGCTTTCAGTAAGAACCGCGGCGCAGCAGTACGGCCGGGATCGTCGCAAACAGGATCCACAGGTCGAAGGGCACGCTCTTGGCCCGCGCATAGGCGCAGTCCATGGCCACACGCGTGCGGTAGCTGACGTCATTGCGACCGCTGACCTGCCAAAGACCGGTAATGCCGGGCTTGACGCCGCAATAGCGTGCGAACCGGCGGCCATAGCGCGGCACTTCGGCGTCCACGATCGGACGCGGACCGACCAGACTCATTTCGCCACGTAGCACATTGAACAGCTGCGGAAGCTCATCAAGGCTCGAACGACGCAGGAAATGACCCAGCCTGGTGATGCGCGGATCATTCTTCAGCTTGTGATCTCGGGCCCACTCTTCACGGGCTGCAGGATCATTCGCCAGGACTTGAGCCAGGCGGGCCTCGGCGTCCGAAGCCATCGAACGGAATTTCAGGCAATAGAAGTGTTGCCCCGAACGACCGACTCTGCGGTGAGCGAACACCACCGGACCACCGTCCTGCAGATAGATCGCGGCGGCGATCAGCGCCATCAGCGGCGCGATAAAGATCAACGCGGCAATCGCGATAACGATGTCGATAATGTCACCTAGGGACGATTCCCCAGCGCTACGCGCAGGGGTTATGGAAACAGCCGCGTTAGCGCGAACTGCACTGTAGGAAATTTGCGTCATAGCCCTCTTACCCAATAACCGTCCGACGAGCTAGCGAACCGGGTAATAGTTAGTTCCAACTTAACCATTCGGCCGGAGCATTTTTTGTCCCCAAGCCGACATAATTTTGACCCCGATGCAGAGAAGTCGCACACGAGGCCAATGGTGCTTGAGGTTAAAGCGAATTTACGGCAGCGCTTTATTCAAGATCTGCAGAAACACTAACCATTGCACTTAAAATTGCGAATGGCGGCAGATCCACTCCCGGGCGCGCGTTCGGCGTCCGCCGCGCATGCCCTGGTGGCCCCGGCTGCGCAAAGGGTGTCCGTCCAATACTGTGTCGATTTTCGGAGGTCGCAACAGACGTCGAAAGTGGCGATCAACGGCCGTCCAGCAGTTGCCTCGCCAGGAAAAACAGACCCCAAAGCCCGCCAGAAGCGCCAATGATAGCAAGCAAGGTCTGGCCTGGACCCCATTTACCCTCGACGGGAATGTCGTCCGACTGTTCTGCGGCTCGGAGCGATTCTGGTGACAAGGCGGACCGGTGGGCGCTGTTTTGTGAATCTTCCTGAGGGCTCAGGCCTGCAGCAGGCGGATTGTCCCGGGTCGCCATGCGCATTCCCATCCCTACTTCTTAGCCGACACCCTGACAGTCGGCAGTATCCACGGCAAATTAACTGACTCCATTATGCATGAAAAGATGAGTGACGTGAAGAGTCGAGATTAGGTCGCAATTGCACTCAACAACTCAACCTTTGCTTGGTGCTATGGTTACGCTTGTCGGTCGGCGATGTAACAGTTTGCTGACGGGACGCTCGACCAGACCAAAACAGAGCAGACCCCCGATCAATCCTGCGGCGATCGACCCGACAATGGTCAAGCCGGTTGACAAACCAAGCCATGACGCAAGACGCAGCGCCACTGCGATCGCCAGACCGTGGACAAGATAGATCGAGTAAGAAGCATCGCCCAGCAACCTGGCAACAGGCCAGTCCGGCGTCTTTCCCGCGCGCTCCAATCCCAGCGCGCCCCAGACGATAGCGACCGCCGGCGCGCCCCAGAGGAAAGCCCTCAGCGGGGCGACATCGACCGCCGTCAATTCCAGAGCGACCAGAGCGAAAATGCCGGCCACCAGCAGCACTGAGGCCAGGCGAGGCCCCGGACAGAGGCCGCGTTGCCAGGCCCAGCCGATCCAAACGCCTGCCAGGAACTCGAGAAGCAGCGGACTGGTATAGGTCTGGGCGATAGGCCCTTTGGGCGCCAGCACCGCGCCGAGCAGCGTCAGCCCTACAAGGACGCCGCTGAGCACGCCCAGGCGCAGCGCACGTGGAGCAGCGAGGCAAGCAGCGAACACCACGTAGAAGAACACCTCGAAATTAAGCGTCCAACCGGGTTCGACCAGAGGCGCGACATGGCCTCGCGGGTCGGCGTGCGGCACGAAGGCCAGGGACAGCGCCACGTGTCCGGGCGTCGGCTGAAGATGGCGAAACACGCCGGGCGCAACGAGGAAGGCCCCGACGAGGCCCAGGGTGACCAGCCAATAGAGAGGCGCAATGCGCTGCGCCCGCCGTCGCAGGAAATCCAGCGGCGTCGGGGCGCCACGCGCGCCGATCACCCACATGATGAAACCGCTGATCACGAAGAAGACGTCGACGCCCGCAGCTCCCGCGCCAAATCGAAGGCCCGCACGATCGGCGGCGTGAAACACCAGGACCGCCAAAGCCGCCGCCGCGCGCAGGTACTGGATGGAAGCCAGATCGCCGCGGCTCGGATTGGATGATGACGCCGCGCTTTGCAGACCCCAGCCCGTTTTTCGATCCATGTCGGCCCTTGATTTGTTGGCGAGGCGCAAGCGTCGCTGCGTCCAAACGGGCGTCCGTGCGTTTGGCTCCCGAGCGTGACGCTTGAGGGAACCCGTCAGCATGAAGATCGCCTATTTCGTGCATAATCTGGAGGACCCTGCGGTCGCCAAGAGGGTCGCCATGTTGCGGGCCGGCGGCGCCGACGTGACCTTGCTCGGCTTCTATCGAGGCGAGGCGGCGTCGGCTCCCCATCCCGACGTGAAGACGTTCAGCCTTGGTCGCACCTATGACGCCCGTTTCGCCCAGCGGATTGGCAAGGTCTTGCAGAACTTGGCGCGCGTCGGGCGGCTCAAGCCCGCTCTGGCGGGCGTCGATGTGATCCTGGCCCGCAACCTCGAAATGCTGGCCTTGGCCAGCGCGGCGCGCCGGCTGGTCGCGCCCGCTGCGAGCCTGGTTTACGAATGCCTGGATGTGCATCAGCTAATGCTCGCCGGCGGGCGGGTCGGAACCGTCATGCGGAGCCTCGAGCGGCGGCTGATGGCGGGGGTGGCCCTGCTCGTCGTAAGCTCCCCTGCCTTCATCCGTGAATATTTCAAGCCTCGGCAGGATCTGGGTGGTCGGCTGCAAACGCCATGGCGCCTGGTCGAGAACAAGGTCTATGGCGGCGCGGATGCTGACCGTGTGAACCGGCCTGCGCCGGGGCCGCCATGGAAGATCGGCTGGTTCGGCGCCATTCGATGCGCGCGGAGTCTCGATATCCTCACCGACTTGGCGCGGCGGCGCCCGGATCTCGCCGACGTCACTGTGCGCGGCCGACCAAGCTATACCGAGTTTGAGGATTTCGACGCCCAGACCCGCGCCACGACGGCGCTGCGATTCGGCGGCCCCTATCGCCCGGAAGCGCTGCCCGCGCTTTATGGAAACATGCACTTCACCTGGGCGATCGACTATTTCGAGGCGGGCGCGAATTCGTCCTGGTTGCTGCCCAATCGCATCTACGAGGGCGGACTGCATGGCTGCGTGCCGGTGGCCGTGGCGGGTGTGGAGACCAGCGCATGGCTGGCGCGTCATGACCTGGGCGTGATTCTCGACAAGCCGACCGACATCGAGGCGATGTTGGAAGGGATGACGACGGCTCGTTACGAAGCCCTTTCGGCCCGAGCCGGCAGCGCCCCGGCGAGCCTGTTTCGCGCCGACCAGGAGGAATGCCGAGGCTTGGTCGCAGCCTTGGCCGAGGCGGGTCGCACGACCGCCAAGCGCGGCCTGGCTCTGAACGTCGAGGCGGCTGGCTGACGACCGTGGCGAGCGGCGTCCGGAACCTTGAGCGCCGAGGGTTGTTGAAGGCCCGTCCCTTCTCAGGATGTTCCGATGACGCCCGACGCCGCTTTTCCCAACAGCGCCATGCAACCGGGTGGAGCGCCGTTCAACGCCGCGCGTCGCACCCTGATCGTAATCCCCTGTCTCAATGAGCAGCGGTTCATCGGCGGTTTGCTGAAGCAACTTCTGGCGGATGAGGCTCTGGTCGATCCTCTGATCGTGGTGGCCGATGGCGGCAGCCGCGACGCCAGCCGGTCGATCGTGCAGGCCCTCGCTCGCGAGGCGCCGCAGATCCGTCTTCTGGACAATCCCGCGCGATTGCAGAGTGCGGGCGTCAACCTTGCCGCCCGCCTTTACGGGCAGGATCGCCCCTGGCTCATCCGCATCGACGCGCACGCCACCTATCCGGATGGCTACGCCTCGGCGCTGGTAGAGCAGGCCCTGAGTCGCGAGGCGGCTTCGATTGTGGTCGCCATGGACACCGTAGGCGCGCCCGGTTTCCAACGGGGTGTCGCGATTGCGCAGACCTCGGCCCTGGGCACGGGTGGGTCGGCCCATCGCGTCGCTGGCGCCACCGGCTGGGTCGATCACGGCCATCATGCGCTGTTTTCGACGCCGGCCTTCCTGGCCAGCGGCGGTTACGATGAAAGCTTCAGCCATAACGAGGACGCCGAACTGGATCTGCGCCTCGCCCAGGCCGGCGGGAAGATCTGGCTGACCGACCAGCCTCGCGTCACCTACTACCCGCGCGACAATCCTGCCGCCCTGTGGCGGCAATATTTCGCCTATGGCCGGGGGCGCATGCGCACCGTGCTCAAGCACCGCGCCCGGCTTCGCCCGCGCCAGACTCTGCCGCTCCTGGTGGCCCCGGCCCTCGTTCTGGCGGCGGTCAGTCCCTGGTTCGGGCTGGCGGCCGCGCCTGCCACCTTGTGGGGCATAGCCTGCCTCGGCTTTGGTCTTCTGCTGGCGGTCAGACGTCGCGACCCGTGGGGGGTGTTGGCCGGCCCGGCCGCCATGATCATGCATGCAGCCTGGTCGTTCGGCGCGTGGCGGCAGAGACTGACCCACGGTTTTGCGGTTCACGCGCCTGCGGTAGCGACCGAAAGTCCAGTCCTGTGAGTGTCGGACATCCCGTCGTCAGCGTCGTCATGGCCAATTACAATGGCGCGCGTCACTTGAACGCCGCGCTGGATTCGGTCCTGAACCAGACCCTGTCCGACCTGGAGCTGATCGTTGTCGACGACGTTTCGACCGATGAGAGTGTGGCGGTGCTGCAAACCCGCGCTCGCCTCGACTCCCGCCTGACCGTGTTGCCGCAGCCGCGCAATCAGGGGCCGGCGGCGGCGCGCAACCGTGGCCTGGACGCGGCGCGAGGCCGGTGGATCGCAATCGTCGACAGCGACGATGAGCTGGCTCCCGACCGGCTGGCTTGTCTGGTTGCGCGCGCCGCCGCCGATGGCGCGCGGATCGTCGCCGACAATCAGATGGTGTTCACGGAGACGGGAGCTTTCGAGCCCTATCCGATGCTGCCGCCAGATCGCTTTGCCGCGCCGGTCTGGATAACGCCCGCCCAGTTCATCGAAGGCGGCGTGATGTATGGCCCGGGTCCGGACTTTGGCTATCTCAAGCCGCTTATCGAGCGCTCCCTGCTGGCCGAGCTACGATACGATGAAAGCCTGCGGATCGGCGAAGACTACGATCTCCTGCTACGACTTATGCTGCGCGCAGGCCGTCTGCGGCTCGAGCCTGCCGCCTTATACCGCTATCGCAAACACCCGCAGTCGATCTCTCACCGGCTGACGCCGGCCGCCCTGACCGACATGCTGACCGCCCAAGACCGCTTCCGCGCGGAGTTCCCAAACCGGGCGCCAGAGCTTCGCGAGGCCTTGACGCGCCGCGCACGCTCGCTCGAAAAAGCCAGGGCCTACGAGACCGTCATCTCCGGGTTGAAGGAGGGCGCGATTGTCTCGAGCTTGATGTCGGCCGTGGGACAGCCGCAGATTTGGGCGCTGCTTACCCAGCCGCTACGCGCTCGCCTGGACCGCTTTGCCGCGGCCCGCCGTCAGTCGACAGTCCGGGCCTGATCCTCGTCGGCGCGATTGAACGCCTGCAGATCGGCGCGAAAGCTTCGACGCGCCAGTAGCGCGACTACCGCGCCATAGACCGCTGCGCCCGACAGAATAGCCGCGCCAAGCCCCAGGGCGGGCGGCCAGGCGGCCCAGATCGGTCGGCTCAGGAGGAGCGCCGTCCCCATGCACACACCGCCAACGGCGGCCGGCGCCAGGGCGCTCAGTAGACTGCGAACTGGCGCGTGCAGAGCTCGCGCCAAGACCACCATATAGGTCGCCGCCGCACAGAGCGTCACCACGGCGACTGTCGCGCCTACCGCTGCCAAGCCAAAGCGAACGCTGAGGGCCACGCCCGCGACGGTGCACAGTCCCGACGCCATGGCCATCCGGAACTGCAGTTCTGATCGCCCCAGTCCCATCAGCACTGCGGCCGCAACCGAGCAGAGCGAAAATCCAAGCCCCGCCGCGCTCAGCCAGGTCAGGGTTCGCACTGCCCCTGTCCATTGGTCGCCCAGCACCAGGCTCACGGCTGGTCCGGCGACAATGCCAAGCCCGACGAACAGCGGGGTCAGGACGATGGCGGCCAGCCTCAGCGCCGCCGTGGCGATCTGCACCGGAGCGGGCCCGTCAGGCCTCGTCGTTGCTCTCGCCACCGCGGAGAAGATCAGCAGGTAAAGCGGGCCGGAAATGATCAGGTCGGGGATGCGGATGATCTGGTAGGCCATGGCGTAGTAGCCGAGCGACAAGGCCCCCAGCGTCGCCCCGACAATGATGTTGTCCAGGTTGCGCGCCAGGAAGTCACCCAGGGTCGCACCCAGACTGTGAGCGCCGAAGCGCAGCAGATCGAGCGCCTGGCTTGGACGGCAATGCCGGCGGATCGGCAGGCGCGAGGCGCTGACCACCCAGGCGAACTTGCAGGTCCACAGCACCAGTTGCTGCACCGCCAGGCTCCAGGCGCCCCAGCCGTGCAGAGCGGCTGTCAGGGCCGCGGCGCCGCTGGCGAAGGTCGAGATCAGGTCGCCGGCAGCAAACACGGTGAACCGCCGCTCGCGAATGACGCGGGCGTTCGCCGCCGCCGTAAAGCCGCTGAGCACCAGGATCGGCGACAGGCCCAGGATCAGCAGCGGCAGGCGGGGCTGGTTCATCGCCGCGCCCAGCGGCCAGGCCGCCAGGCAGGCCAGCATCGCCAGGCTGGTCCCGATAGCCCCCGCCAACCAGAAGACCGTGGACTCCAGCTCGACCGATGGTGACTGACGCCGGGCCAAGGCGGTGGATAATCCCCCGTCGGCTAGGGCGTTGCAGAACAGCACAAAGGGCATCGCCAGCGACACCAGGCCATAGTCGCTGGGCCCGACCAGGCGGGCAAGGACCGGCAACAGCGCCAGTTGCGCGGCCAAACGCACCAGGTTGGCCCCGCTCAGCACCAGGGCGCCCATCGCCCCGCGCGGTGCGCCGGTCGACGTCGGCGCCGACGCAGCCGTCATGGCTGCTCCACGGGCGGGGCCAGGAGGCGGCGAGTCGGAACGGTCGCCGGTTCAAGCAGCCTGTGCGAACGGTCCGGCGCTCGCGGGCTGCGACGGCGGCTGCTGCGGCGATCATCGGACTCCGGCCCGGGAGAAGCCTCGTGCTGGCTAGAGCCCAGGGCCGCAGCGAGCGCCGCAAAGGTCAGTATGGTCGAGAAATAGAACGGGGCCATGCCGACAGCCTCGATCGGGGTGCGCACCAGCTCATACAGAAGGATGCTCATCCAGATGCACAGGGCCAGGTTGGGACGGAGCACGAAACGTCGCAGCAAAAGCCCGAGGCCGATCAGAACAGTCAGCAGAACGGTGACTAGGCCCAGCCATCCCAGCTGCACAAGGATTTCCACGCCGGTATTGTGGAAGGAAAAGCCGCCCCGACTTGTGATGCCGGCATAGCGCCACAAGCCTTCGGCGTCGGTGTCGCCCTGCAGCCAGAACGCATAGAAGCCTCGGCCCAGCAGCGGCCGCTCGGCGATAAGCTGATCGGCGCGGTACCACAGATAGGTTCGTCCGGTGAGGGTGGGATCCTTGTCGAACAGGTCCGCGCCCAGCTCGATCAGCTGGGTGGATAGCCATTCATAGCTCGCGGCTCCGACCACCAAGCAGACGCACAGGAAGCCGACCAGGATGGCGCGAAGTCCCATGCCCGCCCGATAGACCGCCAATAGGCCGGCCAGGGCGATCAGGCCAAAGCCCAGCCCCAGCAAGGCGCCAGCCGAATGGGCCGCGGCCACCGCATAAAACTGGACAAGAGCGGCGAAGAACCCGGCCAACGCCCAACCGGGACGGCTGTGCTGCAGGGCGTGTACTGCGACGCCCAGAGAGAGCAGCAGGCCGGTCGCGGCGATGTCGGCCAGCAGGTTTTTGCCGTCGCTCAGGCCTGAAAAGGCCTGGTCGCCGTAGGCTCCGACAGCGGTCTGGTGGCCGAAGGCGATCGCCGCGCAGACATAGATGAAGAAGGCCGTCGCCATGCCGCGGAACACCGCATGGGGGTTCTTCGCCGCCGACAGCAGCAAACCCGCCAGAACGGTCAGCACGAATTCCAAGGCGAACTTGGCGCTGTCTCCAGGGGCCTGTGACCAGAACACCGACAGAACGGCGAAACCCGGCACGACCAGCAGGAAGGCGCGGGGGGCAAGCACCGACCAAAGGCGCCGCCACATGGCGGCGCCATAGGCCAAGATCAACAGGCTCAGCAGAGCCGCGCCCAGAGTGCCAAGCTGCAGGCTGAAGAGCAGCAGCAAGAACATCAGCAGGCTGAAACCGCCGTCGAGGTCCAGGCCCGTCAAGGTCGCGCTGACCGGATGCGACCGCCGAGCCGGTCTTGCGGGACGGGGCGACGGCGGCGCGTTAATGGCCTCACCGGGCGCCACCAGCCTCAAACGAGGCGACATGCGTCGGGGGCCAAGCTGCTCAAACTGGGTCACGGGTGAACCTGTAGGCGCGAATGTAATCGATCCGCAGCTTTGCGGGCCAACGGGTCTGGGCGTTCGGCGGTCCAGCCCAGCCGCCGCCTATGGCGAGATTGGCGACGAGATACATCGGCTTGTGCATGTCGCTCGGGGTGGGCTGGCGGCCAACCTCGGCCCCGTCGACAAACCAGACCAGGGTTTGAGGATCCCAAGCGACGGCGAAGGTGTGAAAGTCCTGATTGCTGAGCGCGACCTCAATACCCTCAGCCTTTCGTGTGCTGGAATGGGCCGTGACATAGGCCCGGCGCGGATCGCCGATATTCTCCATCACATCGATTTCCGGAGGCCAGCTATTGTCAGCCGCCAGCATCCAGAAGGCGGGCCAAAGGCCCTTGCCGGCGGGAAGCGCCGCGCGCATTTCGAAATAGCCGTAGCGCTGCGAGAAGCTGGGCTGAGTGGTGATCAGGCCTGAACTGAAGCCATAGCCGCCCAGATGGGCGCTCTGTTCGGGCGCCAAGGTGTTGGCGGTGATTTCCAGAACGCCGTCCGAGACCGAAAACGGATCCAGGCCCACCGTCTTGCCGGAGTGACGCATGGCCGGATCGACATAGAGCTGCAACTCACCGTTCTTGCGGATCGTCCGCTGGTCGAGGTCGTCGACCCGCCCGTCGCCAAAGGTGGTGCGCCACACGCCGCCGCCTGCGGCATGGAGCGGCCGAAAGCGCTCGAACTCATCCGAAAAGGCCAGGGTCAATGGTCTGCCATCCGGGGTCTGGATCAAGACCGCGCCCGGCTTCGCGGAGCGCGCCGCACGTCCCGCAGCGCCGGCCAGTGGAATGGCGGCGGCCACGGCCAGCACGGCCGCGACCAGCGCCCCTCGACGCACAATAGTGTTCATGGCTCGCCCCTAGGCTGCGGCGATGTAGTACTTGCGGTACTCGTGGAAGTAGTCGCTCTGGTCCTTGAAGCCGAACCGCGACTGGGCCTTGATGTCCACGCGGGTCAGGAGCGCGCCGGCCACGTCCGCGCCGCACTCCGTCAGAATGTCTATGGCCGACTGCGCCGTACGCAGGGGCGTCTTGTTCCACCGGACCACATACAGGACCTTGTCGACCTTGGCCGCCAGGATGCGCGCGTCCGCAACGCCCAGGATCGGAGGCGTATCAAGGATCACATAGTCATATTGCTCGGCCAGGCGGCGCAGCAGGGCGTCACACTGCGGGGAGCCGAACAGGTCGTAGGGGATAGGATGACCGCCGGCGGCCGGCAGCACAGTCAGGCCCGTGCGAGCGTCATAAACCAAGGCCTGTTCCAGGCTCACCTCGCCGTCGATCACCTGAACCAGACCCACGGGCTGATCGCCTACAAGCTTGGTCAGGCCACGCATCCGCAGATCGCAATCGACCACCACGACCCGCGAGCCCGACAGCGCCATAGCCTGGGCTAGGCACAGCGAGGTCATGCTCTTCCCCTCCTTCGGCACTGCCGAGGTCAGGGCCAGGATCTTGGCCGGCGCGCCGCCTGACAGCATCAGGAAGGCGCGAAGGTTACGCAGCGACTCTGCGAAGGCCGACAGGGGATTGTTCAGCAGATATTCGGCCGGCGCACTCTTGCCGCGTCGGCGACGGCGGCCGGCTACAGAGGCGTAGTCGGGCAGAATGCCGGCGAAGGGCACGCCCAGTTCGCGCTCGATGTCGTCACCGCTGCGCAGGCTACGGCTCCAAAGCTCCGCCATCAGCATGGTGACCGCTCCGGCCAGCAGGCCAAGCAGCGCTGCCGCCAGACCGATCAGCGGCAGGTTGGGTGAGCTGGCTTGGGCCGGCGCGGTGGCCAACGAGGCAATGGTGGCGTCGGTCTGTTGCAGACTGCCCTCGGCCGCCACCTGCTTGGCGCGATCGAGATAGGCTTCGTAGATCTGTTTGGCGGAGTCCGCGCGCTGGCGCAGCATCAGGAGGCCGACCTGGGCCTGACCATTGGCGGCGAGGCCGCCTTGGGCCGTGCCACGGCTTCCCAGCAGCGATCCCTGGCGCTGCGACGCCGCTGAGGCCTCGGCCTGAAGGCTGGAGAGGATGCGGTTGATTTCGAGCTGGATCTGGCTGCGGATGTCGTTGAGCTGAGCCTGGGTGCGCTTGACCTCCGGGTAGTCCGGCTTGAAGTCGGCCTGCAGCTGCGCCAGCGCCACGCTGGTTTCGGCTTCCTTCTTGCGAAGCTCGCGGATGGTGTCCGAACCCAGAGCCGCGCCGACGTCGGCGCCGCCGCCGCCACGTCGCACCTGGGTAGCGGCCGCGGCCAGCCTGGCCTGCTTCTCGGCGGTGTCGGCCTTGGCCTGGGCGATCTGCTGGTTGAGGGTCGAGACCTCTTGCTCGGCCATAGTGGCGCCTTCGGCGCTGAACAGGCCATGGACGTTCTTGTATTCCTGGACGCGGGCCTCGGTGGCCTCGGCCTCCTGGCGCATGGATTCCAGGCTGACGCCGAGCTCGCGGTTCGCCTTTTTCACCGCGCTGATTTTCTCGTCCAGCTGCCGTTGGAGATAGGTCTCCATCACACCGTTGGAGACCATGGCCGCCTTCTGGGGCGAACTGGAAGTGACGCCGACGTCGATGACATAGGTCAGCCCGGCCCTGCGCACGCTGGTGCGGTCCTGCAGGCGATCAGCCACCTGGGCGACGGTCTGGGCGTCGCCAACCGGCGTCGCGGCCGCTGTGCGGGCCTTGGGGTTGAACTCGGGATCCTTGTAAAGCTCGAGCTTGCGGACCACGGCCTCGGCCAACGCATGCGAGCGCACCAGTTCCACCTGGGTGTCGATCGCGCTCATGTCCGGCGGTCCGCCGCCTTGAGGCGCCTGCGTACGGGCCAGGTTCTCGCGGTTTGGGTCCACGAGGATGGAGCCGTGAGCGGTGTAGCGGGATGGCAGGGTCGCAGCGAAAGCCATGATCGCTACGAAAATCCCGACGGCCACGGCAAGACCAAGCGGCGCGCGCTGGAGGATGGCGCCTGTCATGCGCCGCAACTCGGGCGGGCGCGAAGCCTGGGCGCCGTAGCCGCCGCGCGCCCGGACCGGCCCCACGGCGTCGTTGGAGAGCGGAATGAGGTTGCTCATGTTGATTTCCACTGGCGCGGCCAGGCCCCAGCCCAAGCGCGTGACAAAAAGATGGTTGTGATCGCGCTCGCCGCGTAGATTACAGGATCGGAATTAGCGACAGCACCGGGAAGGCCTGACTGAAATTGCTCAGGAACGACTTGCTGGCGGAAGTGTCGACGATGATGATGTCCTGGCCGTAGATCTGCGGATCGACGGCCTTGCCTTGCCGAATGGCGCCAAGGTCGAAGACGGCCGTCGTCCTCTCGTTTTGCACGGTGCGAATAACAGCCACGCGGCGCAGATTGGCCAGGCGCGGATCGGCGCCCCGCGCCAAGGCCACGGCCTGCATGAGGGTGGTGGGCCCGGTCAGAGCGTAGACGCCCGGCTGGCTCACGGCGCCGTCGACGGTGATCTTCTGGCTCGAGGCTTCCTTGACCGAAACAACAACCTGCGGGTTCTTCATATAGGACTTGCCGAGGGACGCAGCGATGTCGCTCGAAAGCTCGCCCGGCGTGCGGCCAGCAGCAGTGATCTGTCCGACCAGCGGAAGGATGATCTTGCCGCCCGTATCGACCTGGGCCGTACGGGTCAGATCCGCCACCTGAAAGACATTGATGTCCAGGGTGTCCTTGGGTCCAATCCGGTACTCGGCATCGCCGGGGCGGATGGCCACGGCGGAATCGGGCGGCGGCAAGCTCGCCGTTTTAGGACCCGCCATAGCGGTGCCGAGAAACAATAGTGAAGCCGCAAGCGCGGCGGCGCAGACTCGCGTGATCATGTAAAGCCCTTCCCGCATGCCCTGTGCGTCGACTAAATGTTGCCCTGCACAACAACACGAGCGAAGCGAAGCAGTTCCGAAACCTTGAAATGTTTCGGACGTCCGGAGAAAAGCTTAACCATTAATGATCCAAAGGCCCTGTGGTCGCCAGCTTTGCTTTGGCGGGCGATTCTTGATCGCGTGACCAAGGCCTCGCGCCAGGCTTGAACAGCCGCGCCAGCGGAAGCTCGACCCAATAGTGGACGGCCAAACCCGCCAGAATGACAAGCCCGAAGGCGAGCATCATCAGCCCTGCCAGCTCAGGCCAGCTGGTCATTCCCAGCTTGGCGGCAAGCTTGGTGACCGCGGCGGTTACGAAGAAGTGGGTCAGATAGATCGAGTAGCTGGCGTCTCCGATCCGGCGGGCCATTGGCCATTTCGCCACGTAGCCGCTTTTCTCGAGCATCAGGGCCGCGGCGACGATGACCAGGGCCGGCAGACCCGCCGCCACGGCGCGGTCGACGCCTGGCCAGAGTGTCGGCGCCGCGAGCATCAAGACGAGCGCGCAGGCTCCCGCGATGGCCGCCGCCAACGCCGCCACCCGGCCCTGTGGCAGGCGGCCCCGGCCAGCCCCCAGCAGCATTCCACCGGCGAACTCCAAGATGACAGGCGCCGTGTAAAACCTCGCCAAGGGCGTGGTCGGCGCGAAGATCAGGCCGGCGACTACGGCCAAGCCCAGGACGAAAAGCGGCAGGACAAGGCGGGCGCGGCCAGCGAGCAGCCCGACGGAAAACAGCAGATAGAAAGCCATCTCATAATTCAGCGTCCACCCCAGGAAGACCAGCGGGTGCAACTCGCCATCAGGACGCTGGTACGGAATGAAAGCGAGGGACTTGGCCAGCTTGATCGGATCGGCGTCCGTCGAACTGAACAGGCCCGGCCAAAGCCAGACGAGGGTAAATACGCCCAGCGTGACCAGCCAATATAACGGGACCACGCGCGTCAGACGCTGGCGCATAAAAAGCGCCGGCCCCACGGGTCGACGGGCCGTGGCCTGCACCATGATCAGACCACTGATGACAAAGAAGACGTCGACGCCGCTATTGCCCCAGGCGAATATGCCCTGAGACGCTCCGCCCAGACGAACAAGATCCTGCAGGTGGACAAAGACCACCAGCAATGCGGCCAAGCCGCGCAGAACCTGGATATTGGTCAGGATCGAGCCTTGGTCCGCGGGTCCGGGCGTGGACGGCGCCTCGCTCGGCTGGATCGCGGTCATCTAGTAGAGTTCCAGTTCGCGGCGGCCAGCCAGGCGCGAGGCGGCGCCCAGATGCATCGCGCCCCGTAACACCCAACCCGCTCGCCGGGCCGGGTCAGGAAAACTTGCCAGCGCGCAGCCGGCGCAGGCCAGCGCCTTGGTTGCCGCTACAAGCCCATGCCTGAGCCGTTGGCCGCGACTGCCGCCTTGCGCAAGATGGGCGCCGTGGGTCTGGCCGCTGCGGAAATTGCGCTTGAGCAGCCAGCCCCAGCGTGTGCGGGCCTCCGGTACAGGCTCGTAGACAACGGCGTTGGGAGCAAACCCGATACGGCCGCCGCGACCCGTCATCTGCAGGAAGAACCTGTCGTCCTCGCCGCCCGTGCGCCCCAGGGCTAGGTCGAAGGACAGGTCCGTGGCCTCGAGCGTCGAGCGCTTGAGCAGGACGTTACCCGCGTAACCCTTGAGGATTTTCCCGCCGACGAATACGGGCCGGGTGGAGTGGCTGTTCAGGCGCCGCAGCCAGACCGGCGCCGCCGGATCATAGATGGCGTCGACCGGCCCCAGGACAGCATCGACATCGCCGTCGGCGGCCCTGTCGAGCAGTGCGCTCAACCAATTCGGCGAAGCGAACTGGTCGTCGTCGATGAACGCCAGCCATGGCGCCCGCGCGGCGTTGAGGGCCGCATTGCGGGCCAGGGAGATGTTGCGGGCCGGCGCGTGGATGTAGACGACGGTCAGGCCGAGCAAGGCCGCCTCCGCCGAGACACGGCCGGCGGCTTCAGGCTCCTCGGCGTTGTCCACAACGATCACCCGGCTGGGCAGCCGAGTCTGGGCGGCGACGGAACGGAGGGTCTCGATCACTTCCGGCCGGTGGAAGGTGCAGATGCAGACATCCACCGGCGCCGGCTGAAGGCGAGGCGCGCCATCAGCGGCCTCTTTCGAGGCCGTCGGCGCCTTGTCGCTTACCTTGATCAAACGCTCAGCTCCCCAGCAGGCGATCACCACCCCGAGCGGTGACCGCTTGCTAAGCGCGCAGCGCCGAGGCGTGTTCCCGCTGCCCTAGAACAGCCAGTCCGCGCTCTGAGCCGCCGTCGCCGAGACATTGTCCAGCGTCGTGATCAGGAATGGCCAGGGCTTGCCCCAGGCCAGGCCATCGAGGTCGACATAGACCAAGGTGTCACCGTCTCCATTGTCGCGGAAGCTCAGATAGCCATCGGCGATCGGATCCGACCCGGTATAGCCGGTGAGCTCGCGCAGACCGGTCAGGTCCAGGCGATCGACTCCGACCGTGAAGTCGGTGACGTGTCCCGCTCTCCATGGGGTGACGTCGAAGAGAAAGACGTCAGCGCCGCCCCCGCCCGTGAGGACGTCGGCATTGTAATGGCCCTTGAGGGTGTCCGCTCCGGCCCCGCCGGTCAGGGTGGAGGCGCCCTTGTTCGTGCCGCTCAGGTACATGCCGGGCTCGGTCGATGGCTGCGGCGCTACCGTCGAAGGCGGAGGCAGGCTTGGCGACGGCGTGGGAACGACGCTGGGCGTCGAGGCGCCCAGCACCTTGGTCGCGGTAAGCGAGGCGGGATTTACGCCGTCCAAGGTCGTGATGGTCGTGGCCCACGGATTTGCGGAGCCGCGGCCGTCAATGTCGAACATCACCTTGGCGCCGCCTCGGCCGTCCGAAGCAAAGCTCAGATAGCCGTCGGCCATCGGGTCGGACCCGAAATAGCCGCTGTCCTTGAACAGGGTCGACAGGTCGAGCTTGTCGACCCCGACCACGAAGTCAGTGATGTGCCCGGCGTTCCAGGGCAGGACGTTGAACACGAAGGTATCGGAGCCCGCGCCGCCGGTAAGGGTGTCGGCCAGATGTGCGGCGGTCAGAAGGTCGGCTCCCGTTCCACCGGTCAGCCACGAGGCCGCCGTGTCGGAGCCATGCAGGCCGCCACCGGTCGTCGGCGGGGGTGTGGCCGGAGCGGGCGTACCCGGGGTAGGCGCTGGCGTCGGCGCCGGGCTTGATACAAACAACTGACCCGCTGTCAGGCCATGGGGGGAGACGCCGTCGAGGGTGACGATCGTGGTCGCCCAGGGATTGCCCGCGCCCTTGCCGTCGATGTCGAAGAGCAGCTTGGAGCCGCCTTGGCCGTCCGAGACGATGCTGAGGTAGCCGTCGGCGACGAGGTTGGAGCCCGTATAGCCGCTGGCGGCGATCAGGCCGGAGAAGTCCAGCTTGTCGACGCCGACGGTGAAGTCGGTGAT
>NZ_JAFCSZ010000014.1:0-94318 GCF_049895765.1 Caulobacter sp. DWR1-3-2b1 | reverse complement strand
GATCATCTCCGCCGCCACCTCGGCGACTTCATCGACGCCTACAATTTCGCGCGCCGTCTGAAGACCCTCAACGGCCTGACCCCATACGAATACATCTGCAAAATCTGGACAAAAGAGCCTGAAAGATTCAACATCGATCCAACCCATCAAAGTCCGGGACCAAACATCTAGATAACAACCCCAGATGAGGCCAACCCTCCGCTAAATCCGCGACCCGGCTGTCCCAAAACTTCTGACGACGTACAATAGATCGCCCTTTTCAACCTGCTGGCCTTAACCCACTCAGAAATGTCCGGGTTCGCGCGTTATGCGAGGCCCAGTCCTTTCAGCCAGGCCGAAACCTGCCCGTAGGCGTCGGTTTGCCACTGGTCTCGGGTGCGCTCGTTAAGGATCGCGGCCTCGTAGGCGAAGCGGGCAACCGTTTCGGGGCCATGAAAATCGCGATCGGCGAACTTTTCGGCGATGATCTTGAAGGCGGTCACCGCCTCGGGGTCGTTCATCAACGGTTTGGAATCGGCGATCAGAGCATCGGTCCCGCCCTGGTAGTTTCGGACGCAGTAGTAGATGTCGTAGGCGTCCTTGTCCTTGGAGCGGCCGGCGAGGGCAAAGCCCTTCATCGCCAACAAGGCCGGGATCGAGGCGACCTTCAGCTCGATCCTGTTCCTACCGCCCTTGGGCATGACACCCTCCAGCACGAAGTTTTCGCTGAACTTCAGCGCCAAGACCGCACCGTCCGCTTTCTGGACGGCGAAGTTGTCGATCAGCGGCGGGACGTTCTTCTCGATGACCGCGTCACGCGGCATCAGGAAGTCGACGACGATCGAGATCGGCGGTCCGCCATCGGTGGCGTCGATGACGCGCACCATCTGGAACTTCTTCAGATCGTTGTCCTGGGCATAGCCGTGCTTCTTCAACTCATCGATCAGTCCGGCGTACTCGCCGTCACCCAGGGCGATGGGGTCCAGGCTCAGATCGACATCGAGCGAGCCGATGTGGCGCATCTGCGGGTTGTCGAGCAATAGCCAGGGCACCGCGCCTCCGATGACGACAAACTTGTTGCGGTAGCTGCCCAGGATCTGTCCGATCTCCAAGAGCACGGCCTTCACCGCCTGGATGGAGCGGTCGTCGTAGGCATGGGCGGGCGGATGAGGTTCGATCACGCTCTTGGCCATGAGAGTCCCTTTCGACGTAGGAACTCGGCCGCTTCACGACCACGCTCACCAGCATTGTAAAGGTCCAGGTAGGTCTGGACGGGCGAGGAGACCAGGAGATCGGGCGCGGGCTCGACCGCGTCGAGCATTACACTTTCCTCCTCCAGAACCTTGACGAGGATATTGGCGCCCTTAGCAGCCGGTTCGAGCGACAGCACCGCCTCCAGGTCCGGCAGGATTTCCGGCCAAGCATAGAGAAAGGTCGTCTCGCTGCGCCCGTAGGGCGCCAGCCAGTTCGCCGCTGAATACGAGCCGAGCATCAGCACTGGCTCACCGCGATCACGCGCCATCAGCGGCTTCAGGCGCTCCGTCAGCGCCTCGCCATGGTGAATGGTGTAGTATTGCCGCGTCTGCCCGTGCTGGGCTTCGTAGTCCTCGCGCCAAGCGTCCAGCAGGCTGTCAGGATCTGTGAGGATCAAGCCGTCAGGCGTCGTTTCAGCCCACTCGCGAGCGATCAGGCCTTCCTTGACGTTATGGACCTGACCAAGGCTGACGGTGGCGCCGTCGGCGATTTCCTGAAGCCTGACCGGCGTGAGCGGGTCGCGCAACAGCCAGCGCAGAACCCTCGCCGACTTGGGTTTGAAGAGCGACTTCAGATCGCGTCGCTCGCTGGCGGGCTTATCGGCGACCGAACGCTCGTAAAACACATTGTCGAGATGGAGCCGGGTGTTTCCGAAGAGATCAAAATAGTTGACGCCGGCCTCGACGCAGAGCGCTCGCGACTGTTCGGAGATGTAGGGCGCCAGGAAAATCGTCGCGACGGGGCCAGCATGAAACGTCCAGTGTTTCAGTTGGCTGATCGCATCCCGGGTCGCGCGCGGATGGCCATTGCTTTTTACCTCGCAAACCAAGCGATAAGGACGATCCCCGACCATCAGATCAAGGATGGCGTCGGCGCCGACATTGGGGTCGTTCTGTTCGAAGCGAGCGCCTTCAAGGTGGACGATCGGGATCTGTTCGAGCAAGGCTTCTAGCGCCTCGACCGCTTCCCTTTCGAATTTCAGTGCTTCGCGTACTTTCAGCATGCATTGAAAATGGCGTTTTTGGTGAAAATGTCAATGAGTTTCACTGAAAAAGCCAATTTCAATATCCGTTGAAAGTGTCAATTATAGTGAAAACCGTTCCACGCAGAAGCTTGGGCTCCGCACCCGACGCGCTTTGACCGGCACACTGCTTCAGTCGGCCTCTAATCTACCCGGCGAGATTGCTTGCTGAGCGCCACAGACCCCCTTAGGTGCGTATTCCACGCGATCGTGGGCGCCTCTTCTGAAGGGGTGATGGAGCCTTGACCGACAGTCTGACCGGGCCAGGGAGACCCTCTTTTTATCGAGCGAGGGGACCCGATGCCGACCGACAGATTGTCGATGCCTCTGGCGAGGCAATGCGGGCAGGCTGGAGGTCGCCGGTTCTTGCACTCCCCGCAAGCGAGTAGCTTGTGTGTGCATCGGTTTCGGAGCGGGGTACCGCCCCAGGATTGCTTACCGCATTGATTTTACGGAAAACTTGTCTCTCCATAAGAGTCCCGATCGGCGCCGATCGGCCCCCCGTAATCTGCTGACGTCCCCTTTTAGTTCAATGCCATGGCTCGGGATGGGCGGGGTCCCGCCTCGACGCCGATGTACACTTATGGCGCCTGATCGGCCATGGCCGCCCCGATGGCGCGCGATGATCGCCTTGAAAAGACAGATCACAAATCGGAAGGAAGCGGTGGAGGCCCGGCCCGGAATCGAACCGGGGTGCACGGATTTGCAATCCGCTGCGTAACCACTCCGCCACCGGGCCATCCGGGTCAACGCAACGAGCGTCGGCGAAACGAGCGGGTGAGATACAGGAGCCTGCTCTGCGCCGCAACGGACAATTGGCGCTTCAGGACGCTTGCCAAACCTCGTCGAGGATCCTGGCGGCGACGGCGGCCTTGTCGTGAGGAAGAAAGCGCCCGTAGTGGCGCGCTACCGTCTCGGCCGAGTCCTGGATGGCATAGCCGGCCTGTTCGAATGAGCCAGTCCGTTTGAGGACGTGGGTTGCCAGAACATCGCGCACATTGTGCGGGCCGTGGGGCAAAAGACCCTTGATGGCGCCGCGACCGGTGTAGGGATTGTAGATCCCGTAACGCTGGATAGCGTAGCGCCAAACTTCATAGAAGCTTGTCTGATCGTAACTCGCGTCTTTGAGGCGTCCGCTCTTAACGGTCTTGACAAAGAACGTCCCAGGATCGGCCGCCAAGCCGAGGAGGGCGGCCCGATGGCGCTGTAGATAGCCTTCGATCTGTTCGTACAGGGAGCCCAGATCGGGCAGCCGCAAAGCGTAGGGTCGATCGTTAAAATAGGACGAGTTTCCGTTCTTGAACGCCACTGCCGGAATGACAACCGTCCAGCCAAGACGGCTCTGATCCCAATAGAGTTCGCCGCACCGCAGGATTTCTAACTGCCGCATGGGGGTCTGCATCTGGCCGCGGGGACAGACGCGCAATTGCCTCAGATTTTTCTGACGTAGCCCGGTGTGCAGCCCCAGCGGAGCATTAGGAAGGCTCGCACCGCTTCGGCAGCCGCGACAGGATGACGGCGGACATCTGGCATTTGCCGAAGGATTTCTTGCGGGATCTGGAGGTAGACACCGACCGGACTTTCGGCGTCGAGCGCGGGGAGTATCGGCTCGAAGGGGTCTCGGTGGATGCGCGCCGCACGTTTGACCTCCTTGCTCCAGGCGTGGGTGCTCGCGTAGCCGTCGTCACAAAATGCGTCCCAATCAGACTGCGCTCTGGCCACATCCTTGATCGTGAATAGACCCTGTATCGGCCGTAACCGCTCAGCCAGATCTGGCGATTGGCGCAGCCAGCCGGTCTCCCGACGCATCATCGACGCGCCCAGCGTCAGCATGTCAGCCTCCCAATTGGTCAGGAAGCCGCGCCGCGCCCGGCGCCATTCGACATACCAGTTCCACACCTTGGGATGGCTCAGCAACGCAAAGCTAAGATCGCTGGACGGCACGCCCAATCCTTTGATTGGACCGTTTGGGCTGGCGGCCAAAGCGCCAAACAGCAATCCCAGGTGATCGGCCTTTTGGCGTATTGTTGCATTCCCCCACACGCCGACGCGCCGAAAGCCAAAGCGGGTGACATCCGCAGACTTGAACCGAAGGAGGTCCGCCATCTCGCCATCCAGACCAGGGCAGGCGGGCGTGCGGTCCAGGCCCGCGATGACCGTCGCGCGCTTAGTTTCCATCTCTGCCGCATTCGGCGCGTAGGGTTTCTTTATGTCCAATGCGCTAGCTGAGAAACCAACGCCAAACGCATATTGTTGGGCCTTGTTTTGATACCGCCGGTAGGTCGTCGAGCCGGCGAGAATGACGGTGCGCACCCAATGCAGAATTTCCGCGCGTTCCTCCGGGCCGCGCTGATTGAAGTCGTCAGGCAAATGCCATGCCAGCCTCCTCCGTTCGCTGTCGCTGGCTCCGGTCACGCGGTGGCCGAAGGCCGCGCGCGTTCGATGCGAGAGCTTGTCCTTGAGTTCACCGGCGCCTAGCCCGTACCGTCGCTCGACGAAACTGATCGCGCGCAGGCTCTCTACGTTCCTGGGGCTTTGGCTCCCACGGCGCCATGCATAGAGGCTTGAGTACTGAATGGCGAAACCGCCAGCCACCAGCGCCTTGTGCAACCCGTAGCACGTCTCTCCAGATCGTCGGATGGCGTGGCTAAGGGCCTGCGAGAATGTGCTCGCCTCGGACAAAATCGCTGGGTGAGTTGGCGCGTTGGGCGAGCTTTGACAGCGCTCGGCGGGCATATTGACGCCTCGAAGTTGCCTGGCGGCGTCAACATCGCCGCATGATCGGCTGGCGCTAATCGTTCCTCTGGCAAGGATCGGCCTAGCCGAAGCGCCGGCCGATCCCGTGGATCTTGGCAGATCTGGCAGGCGCGCCACCGCACCTCCCGTCTTTCGACGTGAGCCCATGGCCTCAACCCTCATGATTGCCTATGACGCTCTGAATATCACGCGACTGAGTTTGAGGCGACAAAAGCACTCAGTTCTGAATTAAAAAGGTTCAATTAATGCTGGTGACAGCAGCCCAGATCCGCGCCGCACGGGGTTTGTTGAATTGGAGCCAGCAAACCTTGGCGCAGGCTTGTGAGCTTTCGCTATCGAGCATTCGCCGAATGGAAGGGCCAGAAGGACCCGGTCAGCGGGCAGCAGCCAACGTCGAGGCAGTGCGCCTAGCCCTGGAAGGCGCTGGCGTGATCTTCCAGGCTACGGGCGAAACGCCGGCCGGCGGACCAGGTGTGAGACTAAAGGAGTAGGTCGCATCACCGCGTTGCGGCTGACTGGCGCGGCCGAACGGTGACCTTACAGTTTTGACTTTTCCCGACCTTGGCCGCCGCTTGTCGGCAGGCCTCAAGCGCTTGCAGATTGCCGCGCTCTAACTGCGACATCTCCACGATACGCTCCCAATCCTGCGGACTGACGCCGTGCATCATCTGCCCGCCCGCCGTCCAACGATCCTGCTTCAGCGTGGCCGCCGCCATCCGCTCGGCCACCTGCCAGCGATCTGGCAAGGCGCGGGCGATTGGCCCGGAGAGGCCGATCCAAAGTGCGAGGCCCGCCACCACGCCGCTGGCGCATGCGGCGATCACCCACCGTTGTTGATCGCGCGTCGCACCCGGACGCGGGACGACCTCGGCTAGCGCTCGTATAGCGTCGTCCAATCCGCGCTGGGCCCGCGACCAGTCAGCCTGCGTCTCCTGTCGCGCTTACGTCGCGGCAGCCTGGATCTCCCCCGCCACCCGGCTGGGGGGCAAACTGAGCAACGGCGAAAGAGCCAAGACCTCGATCCGCTTGTCCATTGCCGCCAACTGCCCGGCCATCTTGCCCAGGGTTGGTCCATAATCGACTGGTTCATAGCGCTCGTCGGCGGCCGCCAAGCCCTCGACCGCCCGTCGCAGCAAGGCGACCTCGGTTCGCAGTTGACCAAAGGCTTCCTCAGCCGGATCGCCATACGCTTGGTCCGTCACGCCACTCTACCTTTCCCAACCACGATAGCGCTCGCGGGTCTTAAGGGGCGCGTCGCCAGGACCGCGCCCACGATTAGGCTCCAGGTCCCTCTTCAGATTCTGGGCCGGCGCGCCGCGCGCCTTGTCGGGCGCCAACCGTTCAAGCTTCATCGCCGCCAAGGCTGGACCGGTTCGGCCCTTCCCAGCCGCCGTCAGCAGGGCCGGATCTTTCTCGACCGCGTTGGCCAGGTCCTTGGCCGCGCCGGGCCACAGGCCCGCCACCGCTTGAGCGCCGCGCTCCAGGCCCTGCTTTTGATGCTCCAGCATCGGCAAGCCGGCCTGCCGCATCCGCTGCACGTCCATCGTCGCTGCTGCATAGCCGCGCACAGCGCGATGGGCGGCCCGGTCGTCCTGACCGATGTCGGGCATCTTGCTCTGCAGCGGCTTTGGATTAAACCCTGCGAACCGTCCGCGCCCGCCGCTCTGTGGCAACCCGTCAATTTGCCGCCGCGCTGCGAACGTTTTGGGATAGTCCAGCGCCATCTCCTTGGGCCGGTCGCGACCCAAGGTGCGTACCAAGTCAGAACGCTCGGCGAAGTCCTGGCGGCTGTAATGCAGCGCCACCGCGTCGCGGTGCCGGCTCAGCGCCACATAGGCCGCGTGGCGGTCCATATGGCCGCTGGCCAGGACGTGAGTGCGATCGATGGTGACGCCCTGCGACTTGTGGATGGTGGCGGCGTAGCCGTGATCAAGATCTCCATAGGTCTTCAGATCGACCTGAATGCGCCGTCCGTCATCGAGCCGCACGCCCATGGCGCCATGGGCGATCGCTTCCACTGTTCCAAGCGTGCCGTTCTTCACCCCAAGAGAACGCTCATTGCGCAGAAACATCACCCGGTCATCAGCCGAAAAATCGCGCAGGCCCCGCGTAGTCTGCACAGAGTGATCCGGCCCAAGCTGGCCGTCGGCCTTCATGCGCTCTCGGGCCAGGGCGTTGAGGGCGCCGACGTCTTCGCGAGTATAGGCCAGCATCATGCGCGAGGCCTGCGGATCGGCTTGGCGCTCACGGGCCCAGCCTTCGATCACGGCGCCGCGCGCCGCGTCCTTGCTATCATGGCCCTGCACCATGCCGGCCGTCTCATAGGCAGCCAGGGCCTGATCGGTGCGCCCGGTCGCTAGATGCCTTGTCGCCTGCCGCTGCCAGTCTTCGCGCTGGCGCCGGATCTGGCTGATCTCGGCCGCGCCATGTCGCTCGGTCAGGGCGCGGAAGGCCGCCCCGGCCTCGATGGCCTGCAGCTGCTCGGCGTCGCCGACCATCACCACCTTGGCCCCTGCCTGCTCGGCGTGATCCAGCACCCGCTGCATTTGCCGCGAGCCGACGAGACCGGCCTCATCGATGACCAGCACGTCGCGGGACGACAGCGCATCGCGACCGCGCGCCCAGCCATATTCCAGGCTGGCGATGGTCCGCGACGCAATGGCCGATCCGCCCTCCAGGTTCTCGGCCGCAATGCCTGATAGCGTCGCGCCCTGAACCCGATAGCCTTGCGCTTCCCAGGCCTCACGGGCGACACCGAGCATGGCGCTCTTGCCGCTGCCGGCGTAGCCGACCACCAGCGACAGCCGCTCGCGCCCGGTGACGTGGGAGAAGGCGTCGCGCTGCTCTTCCGACAGCGTCAGGCCATCCCTAGCGCTCTTGGTCAGGGCGGCCTCCTGGCGGCCGGCGCTGACGCCATGGTCGCGGCGGTCGGCCATGCCTTCGGCCGACCGCTCCAGCCGCCGTTCGACGTCAAGCATCTCGCGGCTGGTAAACCGCTGGCGGCCCAGGCCGTCGCGGCCGAGCGCCACTCGTTCGGGCGAGGTCTTCATCGCGCTGACCACTTGGTCGAACTGCTCTTTGCCGTCGCTATGGCGATGGGCGAATGCAGCAAGGTCGTGATCGGTGAACGTCGCCTGCTGATGCGTAATCGCCGACAGGGCAATCTTCGGTTCGGCGATGATCCGCTCGCCGTTGCGCCGGGCCAGGTCGCGATGGTCCTGGGCGCGCTGCGCGGTCTCGCCGCGATCGTCGCGCCGCGCGCCGGCGGGGCCGATCTTGTCCTGCGGCTCCAGGTCGATGCCCTGGTCCTTGAACGAACGATGATCGACCCGCGCCTCGATCCCTAACTGGGCCAGCCGCTCGTTGACGTGCTCGCTCCAGGCGCCGCGCCAATCGTTCAAAAACTCAGTGCTATTCCAGTCGCGGACCTTGGCACCGAACCGCGCAATGCCATCTTCGCCGATCGCGACGCCGCGCATGGTCAGCATGACGTGGGCGTGCGGCTTGGGCTGGCCGTCCTCGGCGATGTCCCAATGCACATTGAGATCGACGACCATGCCGCGTGTCACGAACTCGCGCTGCACGAAGTCGCGGGCCAGGGCGATCCCTTGTTGCTGATCCATCTCGCGGGGGATCGCGAACTCGATCTCGCGGGCCAGCTGAGCGTCTTTGCGCTTTTCGCCGGCCTCGACCGCGTTCCACAAAGTCGCCTGATCGGGCCAAGCCGCGCGGCTCGCCTCGTTGGGCGCGAGGATCTCCGAATGAACGACGCCGGCCTTGTTAGTGAAGTCGTGCGCCCGGTCCAGATACTCGTCATGCAACCGCGAGGCAGAGCGGTACGAAGCGGCAGCCACAGCGCTGGAGCCGTTGGCGCGGCTGATGACCTTGGCTGAGAAGTGATAGATTGCCATCGAGGCGTTCCTTCAGCTTCATCCTAATAGCAACATCTTCGGGCACGTCGGAACGACGTATAAGCCCCTAGCAACATTACAATCTTGCGTTGAGCCTGCAACCTAAGATGTGATCTTGCTGGGCGGGCTTCATTTTTGGAAGAATGATGCAGCCTCGGATTGTCGCAGGTTTGAAGCCGGAAGGTTGTTCAGCAACCTAACGAATACAACGGATTAGGTCGTCTTACCCCTGCCCAAGGGGGTCTTGATTTCATTGGCGAATTTGGCGCGCTGTCTAACCGCTTCCAGCCTGTTCGGGAGGCGTAAATGGGCATTTACGCGGTCCGATGGGCCTTCCACGCGCCGATCGACAGCCCCGGCGCCAAGTTCATTCTGGTAGCCCTGGCCGAACATGCGCGCGACGAGGGGGAGGAAGCCATGACCTGCTTTCCCTCGATCAAGCGCCTCTGCAAATGGACAGCGCAGGCCGAGCGCACCGTGGAGCGCCATTTGGCCTGGCTCGTCGCCGAGGGCTGGATCAGCCGGCAAGCCAAACGACGCCGGCGTCAAGACGACAGCGCCTACTTCTACACCCTGCATGAGGAGAAGGTGCCACTTGCCGTCAGGGACGCCTTTGACGGGGAGCGACGGGGCGGCCGTAAGGCCTCCAGAATGACGGCTGATGGTTCCGCTTCCGACCGCCAAGTTGGCGCTGAATACCCGCCGATTTCGACGCCAATACCCGCCAAATTGGCACCCGCATATATGGATGAACCTGTAATAGAACCTGTAAATGAACCAGACGCGCCAGAGCCGTTGGACATTGAGGTTAGCTTCGCCGCGTTCTGGTCGGCCTACCCGAACAAGGTCGAGGAACGTGGTGCCAGAGCGGTTTTCATGCGCCTCGTCCGTCGCGATGACGCCACGCCGGAGGCGCTGGTTGGCGGCGCGAGACGGTATGCGCAGCTCGTCCGAGGCGGGGCGCCGCAGTACATCAAATCTCCCACCAGTTGGCTTGAGAAGGGCTGTTGGACCGATGGCGCAACGTCGTCATCAACCACGACGCCCGAGCGCTCAGTTGCGGCTTTTGAGGGGCCGGCTGATGTGTGGACGACCGTGGCGGGCGCCAAGGGACCGGATTGGGCCAGGAGCTATCTCGCGCCCTGCAGCTGGATCGCCTCGCCCCGCGCCCTTCAGCCCCGAACAGTCTTCGCCGCCCGAAAGCTCCGCGACGAGCTTGGCACTCTCCTGCGCGAACTCTCGATCGCCATTGTTGAACCAAGCCTTACCAGCGGAGCTGCCCATGTGCATTGAAGATCGCGCGGTCGTCGAAAGGCTGACCCTCGCCGGCATCACCCTAAGCGCCACGCTGGATGTTCCCGGCGGCGGGCAGACCGTGTTGCTCAACGCCGATGCAGCGCTCGCCTACATAGCCCGGCCCGAGGCGTTCTCGGCGGACTATTTCGGCCTGAGCCTAGAGGACTACGAAACATGGGTGGCCTTGGATGGCCAAGCCATATGCGGAGCAACCACGAAGACGGGCACCCGGTGCCGCAACCCAGTCAGCGGGCCGATTCAGCTATCCTCGCAACAATGGCGGGAACGCCACGGAGGACTTTGCGCAACGCATGGCGGCGACAGCGCGCATGACGCCGAGGCCTGAAATCGGCCTAGCGGGTGTTCGATACAGACCGGCGCAATTCGCCGTGGATCGGACGCGTTGGACGTATCAGAGAACCGCTCACGAACGAGCCAGCCTGAAGTGGTGATATAACAAGGCAGTAAGCCAATGGCTTCGCGCAGACAGTCAAGCTCAATGCCAGACAATCAGTTGTCGCTGTAACGCAAATCTTTGAGCAGCAAACGGTGAACTCATTCCGTGCGCGTACTTTCTCGGCCTGCTCAGTGATTGTGCGACGTAATGGCGAAGATGTCTCGGAACGAAGTCACCCCCAAGAAACATTGGTTAACGGCACGCTCAACGGTTGTGTCTCTCAATTCGACTTAGTAAAAGATTCCTTAACTGGGGCTGCGGCCCGGCGTGAGCGCTTGGTGGGGATCGATGCTCGTAGCAACTGGCCTGCCTTCCGAGACGCCTAGCGTGGGCGCTGAGCTGTCACGCGTCATGATCGATCCGTACAAGCGCGCGCTCGACATTCTTATCGCCGGCGCAGCGTTGTTGTTTTTCGCGCCGGTGCTGGTGCTCGTTGGCGTTCTCATAAGGCTGGAATCTCGCGGCCCGATGCTCTTCCGTCAGGCGCGGGGCGGCCTGAACGGAGAGGCATTCACGATCTTCAAGTTCCGGTCCATGCGGTGCGAGGAGAATGGCGACCGCGTCGTGCAAGCGGCGCGGGATGATGACCGCGTCACGAAGATCGGCCGTTTCATTCGCAAGACCAGCATTGATGAAATTCCCCAACTGCTCAACGTGCTGATGGGCGACATGTCCATCGTGGGGCCACGGCCTCATGCTCTGGCTCACGATGTCGAGTATGGCGCTGTCATTCCGCAGTATAGCCTGCGTTTCCGCGCCAAGCCGGGTCTCACTGGGCTTGCTCAAATCAAGGGATTGCGCGGGGGAACCGACGACGTCCAGGCGATGGCCGCGCGGGTCGAGGCTGACGTCGAGTATATCGATGGCTGGACCTTCCGCTCAGACGTCAGGATTCTGTTGCTGACGCTTCCGCATCTCTTGCTTGCGGAGAATGCTTACTAACCCCGACCAATCGGGCTAGTGATGTAAGCTGTCGAGCGGCCGAAGAGCGCGTAGAGACACCTCGTTAGGGCTCAGTGGTTATTAAGTTCCGCCTGCACAGCTTGGCGCGGCCGCTAGTCGGCTTAAAATTTTTTTGTCTTGCACCTGTTGGGCGAGAATTCTGTGGGGGATTTATGCGCGTAGCGATGATTGGCACGGGTTATGTGGGCCTGGTGTCTGGGGCGTGTTTCGCCGACTTCGGTCACGTAGTGACGTGCATCGACAAGGATCCCAGCAAGATCGAGCGGCTTGAAAAGGGCGAGATCCCGATCTTCGAGCCCGGTCTGGACGACCTTGTCGCCCGCAACGTCCGCGAGGGCCGGCTGTTCTTCACGCTGGAAGGCGCCGAGGCGATCCGGAACGCCGACGCGGTGTTCATCGCCGTGGGAACGCCCACCCGTCGCGGCGACGGCCATGCGGACCTGTCCTACGTCTACGCCGCCGCCGAAGAGATCGCCGGCCTGATCGACGGCTTCACGGTGATCGTCACCAAGTCGACCGTGCCGGTCGGCACCGGCGACGAAGTCGAGGCAATCATAAAGCGCGTGCGGCCTGACGCCCAGTTCGCGGTGGTCTCCAACCCCGAGTTCCTGCGCGAAGGGGCGGCCATCGAGGACTTCAAGCGTCCCGACCGCGTCGTGGTCGGCACCGAGGACGAGCGCGCCCAGGCGGTGATGCGCGAGCTCTATCGGCCGCTGAGCCTGAACGAGACGCCGATCGTCTTCACCGGCCGTCGCACCAGCGAACTGATCAAGTACGCGGCCAACGCGTTCCTCGCGATGAAGATCACCTTCATCAACGAGATGGCCGACCTCTGCGAAAAAGTCGGGGCCGACGTCCAGCAGGTGGCCAAGGGTATCGGCTTGGACAAACGCATCGGCGGCAAGTTCCTGAACGCCGGACCCGGCTATGGCGGCAGCTGCTTCCCGAAAGACACCATCGCCCTTGTCCGCACGGCCCAGCAGTACGGCGCGCCGGTCAAGCTGATCGAGGCCACGGTGGCGGTCAACGACGCCCGCAAGAAGGCCATGGCCACCAAGGTGGCCGACGCCATCGGCCTGTCTGATTTGACCGGCAAGACGATCGGCGTGCTGGGCGTGACCTTCAAGCCCAACACCGACGACATGCGCGACGCGCCGAGCCTCGACATCCTGCCGGCCCTGCAGGCCATGGGCGCCACGGTTCAGGCCTATGACCCGGAAGGCGCCAAGGAAGCGGCCCACATGCTGCCGGGCGTGGACTTCAAGGCCGGCGCCTATGAAGCCGCTGAAGGTGCCGACGCCCTGGTGATCCTGACCGAGTGGGACCAGTTCCGGGCCCTGGATCTAGACCGCCTGAAGGCGACCATGGCCGCCCCGGTCGTGGTCGACCTGCGCAATGTCTACAAGCCCAGCGAGATGGTCCGCCACGGCTTCATTTATGCCTCGATCGGGCGGTCGTCGGCCCAAAAGGGAGAGATCGCATGACGGACGCGGTTATTTCTCGTGTCACCAGCGCTGTGACGCTCCTCAAGGCACCGCATTTTGGTGACGCGAGGGGGTGGTTTACTGAAACCTATTCTGAACGTCGCGCGGAAAGCGCAGGCATCGACGTTCGTTTCGTGCAGGACAACCAATCGTTCTCTGCCGCAACGGGAACCGTGCGTGGCCTTCACTTCCAGCGTTCGCCACACGCTCAGGCCAAGCTGGTGCGCTGTGTGCGCGGTTCGATCATGGACTATGCGGTCGATATACGGCTTGGCTCGCCGACCTATGGCAAGTGGGTAGGCGCCAAGCTGACCGCCGAGGGCTGCGAGCAGCTCTATGTTCCCGTGGGCTTCGCCCATGGCTTTGTGACGCTCGAAGCCGATGTCGAGGTCGCCTACAAAGTCTCTGACTTTTACGAGCCGGATTGTGACGGTGGGATCATCTGGAACGATCCCACCATTGGAATCGACTGGCCGCTGCCGGAAGGCGGTGCCGTGCTCTCGGACAAGGACAACATCCTTCCGACACTGGCCCAGTTTGAAAGCGACTTCGAATACAACGGCGTTCCGCTTCAACCGCTTACCGGCATCTAAAGGAGACTATTCATGCGCATCCTAGTCACCGGTGGCGCCGGTTTTATCGGGTCGGCCCTCGTTCGTCGCCTGATTGAGCACACCGACCACGACGTTCTCGTGTTCGACAAACTCACCTATGCCGGCAATCTGAGCTCGCTCGCGCCGGCCCAGACGAGCGCGCGCTATTCGTTTGTGCAGGGCGACATCTGCGATGCCGACGCGGTTTCCAAAGCCCTGGCGTCGTTCAAGCCGGAGGTCGTCGCCCACTTGGCGGCCGAGAGTCACGTCGACCGTTCGATTGATGGTCCGGGTGCTTTCATCCAGACCAACGTCGTCGGCACCTTCGTAATGCTGAACCAGTCGCTGGCCTACTGGCGCAGCTTAGACGACGCGGGCAAGGCAGCTTTCCGCTTCCATCACATCTCGACCGACGAAGTGTTCGGCTCGCTGGGCGAAGACGGCTTCTTCACCGAGTCGACCGCCTATGATCCGCGTTCGCCCTATTCGGCGTCGAAGGCCGGCTCGGACCACCTAGTCCGCGCCTGGGGCCATACCTATGGCTTGCCGGTTCTGGTGACCAACTGCTCGAACAACTACGGCCCGTATCATTTTCCCGAAAAGCTGATCCCGCTGATCATCATCCGCGCGCTGAACGGCGAGCAGCTACCGGTCTACGGTGACGGCTCGAACGTGCGCGACTGGCTGTTCGTCGACGATCACGCTCGTGCCCTCCAGGCGGTGTTCGAGCGTGGTTCGCCGGGCGAGACCTACAATGTCGGCGGCAACGCAGAGCGCAAGAACATCGAGGTCGTGCGCGCCATCTGCAGCATCCTCGACACGCTTCAGCCTCACGCCGGCGGCAAGGTCTATGCCGATCAGATCACCTACGTGACCGATCGCCCAGGTCACGATCACCGCTACGCGATCGACGCCTCGAAGATCCGCGCCGATCTTGGTTGGGAGCCGTCGGTAACCTTCGAGGAGGGCATCGAGCAGACTGTGCGTTGGTACCTGGAGAACCAGGATTGGTGGCAGGAAATCTTGGATGGTCGCTACGCTACTCAGCGACTCGGCGTGGCCGTGAATGGCTGAGCCCATCCACATTCTCGTCACCGGCGGTGCCGGTCAGGTAGGGCTTGAGCTGCAGCGCGCAGTCTGGCCCGAACGGGTCGTGCTGCATGCGCCGTCGCGCGATGAGTTGGACTTGACCAGCGCGGCATCGATCCAGGCGCTGTTCGGTAAGGTTCCGTTCGCGGCAGTGATCAACAGCGCCGCCTGGACGGCCGTCGACAAGGCCGAGACCGAAGTCGCAGGAGCGTTCGCCGCCAATGCCGGCGGTCCCGCCCTGTTGGCGGACGTGACGCGAGAGCGTGACATCCCGCTAGTTCAGGTCTCGACTGACTACGTCTTCGACGGCGACAAGGCCGAGCCCTATGTCGAAAACGACCCGGTCGCGCCGATCGGGATCTACGGCGCGTCGAAGTTGGCGGGTGAGATGGCGGTGCGCCTCGGCAATCCGCGCTCGATCGTCCTGCGGACAGCCTGGGTGCTGAGCGCTCATCGCGCCAACTTCCTGAAGACTATGCTGCGGCTGGCGGCGGATCGCCCGGCGCTACGCGTTGTGGCTGATCAGCATGGCTGTCCGAGCTCCGCGACCGATATCGCCGAGGCGCTGAAGACGATCGTCTTGCGCATGATCGCCGACGAAGGGGCGCCGACCGGCGTCTATCACTTCGTCAATAGTGGAGATGCAACCTGGGCCGATCTCGCACGCGAAATTTTCCGCGTGAGCGCATCCACTGGGGGAGCTTCTGCCGAAGTTGTGGGTATTCCGTCCGAAGAGTACCTGACGCCGGCCCGGCGACCTAAGAACTCGCGCTTGTCTACTCTTAAGCTGCTCAGCGACTACGATATTAAACCCAGGCCGTGGCAAGATGCCGTAGCTGAAATCATCACAGAATTAAAATCGCAAGGAGCCCCTGTAT
Organism: Caulobacter sp. DWR1-3-2b1; assembly: GCF_049895765.1. NCBI lineage: Bacteria > Pseudomonadati > Pseudomonadota > Alphaproteobacteria > Caulobacterales > Caulobacteraceae > Caulobacter > Caulobacter sp. DWR1-3-2b1. The sequence continues at coordinate 78,636 of NZ_JAFCSZ010000014.1, read as the reverse complement.
GAAGGGCATTATTCTCGCTGGCGGCTCCGGCACGCGGCTGCATCCGATGACTGTTGTCACATCCAAGCAGCTGATGCCAGTCTATGATAAGCCGATGATCTACTATCCTTTATCAACGTTGATGCTAGCCGGCATCCGCGAGATTCTAATCATCTCAACACCGCGAGACACCCCCAACTTCAAAGCGCTTCTTGGTGATGGCTCGCAATGGGGAATTGAGATCCAGTACGCGGTACAGCCAAGTCCTGATGGCTTAGCGCAAGCTTACATCATTGGTGCCGAGTTTGTTGGGAATAGCCCTTCAGCGCTCATTCTGGGCGATAATATTTACTACGGACATGGCATCACCGACCTTTTCACGAGCGCCATTGCGCGGTCTAGCGGCGCAACAGTCTTCGCCTATCATGTCAACGATCCTGACCGATATGGAGTGGTTGAGTTCGATCAGTCGATGAGGGCTCTGTCGATTGAGGAGAAGCCCAAGGTTCCGAAATCAAATTGGGCCGTGACGGGTTTATATTTCTACGACGCAAGTGTGATCGATATTGCTCGCGACTTGAAACCATCCTCCCGTGGTGAGTTAGAAATCACCGACGTAAATCGTGCGTACCTGGAGCGGGGCGATCTCTCCGTAGAAATCATGGGACGTGGCTACGCTTGGCTCGATACCGGGACGCCTGATTCTCTTCTTGAAGCGGGCGAATTCGTTCGTGTACTTGAGCAAAGGCAAGGGTTTAAAATATCTTGCCCCGAAGAGGTGGCTTATCAGATGGATTTCATTGACGCAGGCCAACTTGAGAAGCTCGCAATAATACTAGGTAAAAGCGACTACGGAAAATATCTACTGAAAAATGTACTCGCTAGATAGCTGACATCTAAAAATCAATAGATTGTTTTCAACGCTATAAGCGGTGGGCGGCATGAACCAGAAGCTAGTGTCAGTAGTTATTCCAACATACAACGACTCCAATTATATCCGCGATACAATATCTAGTATCACTGAGCAAACTTACAAAAATATTGAAATAATATTTATAGATGACTGTTCGTCTGACGATACCGTTCGTGAAATTATTTCATCAGGCGACAGTAGGATCGTTCTAATTAAAAATGATAATAACTCTGGCCCAGCGGTAAGTCGAAATAAAGGAGTTCTCGCCGCATCTGGAGATTACATAGCGTTCTGCGACAGTGATGATCTGTGGCATCCAGAAAAGCTGGAAAAACAGATATATGCCATGGAAAAGAATGATTGGATATTCACATACACTCTATTCAATATAGTTGATGAATTTGGTTCCAAGTACTCAAGCAGCGGCCCATTGCCGCAGCAAACAGAATACAATAAACTATTAAAGCATTGCTTCATACGAACATCAAGTGTGGTGTATTCAGTCTCAGAGCCGACAGGAAAAATATACTTTCCATTGCTCAGGAAGCGCCAGGATTTTGGGTTCTTTCTATCGCTGCTTCGCTCTATTCCGCGCGCTCATCTCGTGGATGAATATCTGTGCGACTATAGAATTCGGAAGAACAGCGTATCTAGTAATAAAATCAAAAACATCCCCTACCAGTGGGCCGTATATAGAGACGCAGAGGGCCTGTCGCTTTTGCGTTCAGTTGCTCTCATGGCACAGTGGGCCTTCCATGCTTTATTTGTCGAGGGACGGAGGCGGAGAGATAAGCTGGTTAACTTGAAAGAAAGTGTTTCTTAAAAATCATGCAAAGTTTATTCTCAGCTGTAATTTCTAGATACGCAGCTCTATTTATTCAATTTTTGCTAGTAATTTTGATTGCGCGTCATCTCAGTAAGGATGATGCGGGATATTACTTTAGTATTTTTGGCCTTATAGCAACAGGCTTCTGTCTTTCTGGATTTGGATTGCCAGATGGAATAATGAAATTATGTAGCGAGCTTATTGCTTCCAATAATATTGGATCTTTGAGCAAAACGGTAGAAAAAGTGTGCGTATTTTCTGCTGTGACTTCAGTTTTCATCGCCTCGACTGCCTTAACTGTCGCAGTTTATCTGGGCGCGGGGATATACATATCAATTTTATCTTCGATATGGTGGTTCAATTATGCAATGTTGTTTCTATTTTCTCAAATAATAATTGGAATAGGAAGGGTTTCTCTCGGAACGTTCCTGTTTTACACATCTATAAATATCGCTCTGCTAACAACGACAATACCATACATTATCTTTTCTCAAGATATCAGCCTTAATGGAATCGTTCTTGCGAACGTTATTGGTTCCGGTTTGGCTATGCTTTCTTCTTTCGTTGTATTGATCAATTGCCGCAGGGGTTTCCCAGCAAATGGTCCCGCTGAACCCATTCTGCCTATTCTGGTGACGGGCGCGCACCTGGCTGGGGCGCGGATTATGCAAGCTTCTCTGGCGTGGCTGCCAGTGTGGGGTGCTACGCTCTTTATCGGCCCGGCTGCGGGCGGTTCTCTAGGGGCCGCCAGTCGTTTGCTGGTCGCTGTAACTGGCGTTATCGCCTCGCTGAGGTTCTCGGTTCGGCCGGAAATTGTGAAAAAATTCTACGCCAACGATTGGTCAGGAATAGCAAGGATCTCAAATTCTATAGCACTGGCTGCGTTAATAGTAACATTGATCGCCATCATAGGTAATATAACTCTAGGCGATACAATATTGCCGTTTGTGCTTGGAGATAAGTACGTTGGCATTTCTCTAACGTTATCGTTAATGCTCATCGGTGCTGTTGGAGAGGCAATGGGGGGGCCTGTCGATGAAGTCCTTAAGATGACGGGAAAGGCGAAAATCGTCTCATTTACGCTTATAATGGCTCTCCTTGTGGAGAGTGTTCTGATATATTTTACTTCCCAGTTTGGTCTGAATGCAATCGCCCTGTCTCAAGGCGGCGTATTCTGTGCAATGTATTTGGCGCAGGTTATCTACCTTAAGAGATACGCTGGAATCTGGATTTCACCGTTTATCCCTATTTTTCGGATTATTTCGAATGGCTGGAGTAGAGGAAGGTAAAAATCCGTCGATGATCTATGACAAGAGCGATGCTCCTACCCGTTGGGGATTGGGCAATGCGGTTGCCCAGGTTCCGTAGAGATCGATTGATCGACGGTTTGAGCGGATTTTCTCGCTTTGAGGCCTGGGCCACGGTCTGTTGGTCGAAGGCAACGCCGGGCCGCGTTCACGCGCTTTCTAGACGAAAGCCATGTCTGCCTGAGTAGTAGCCGCAGAGCGGGCGCTGCGCTCGTGGCTATGGGGCGCAGGTTCTGGCTGTTCTGCTGTTCCGATCGTGGCGGTCAGGCACGACCTGATCGTCGCCGCCAAGCTGAACAACATTGACCCACAGCCCTTGCTTATCGAAGTGCTGGCCCGCATCGCCGAGCCTCCCAGTCAGACGCTTGACGGCCTGCTGCCTTAGAATTTGTGGCCGCTGGCCGTGCTCCTGGCCGCGGGCTACGGCCGGGCGCGCGGCCTAACTGCCGACGCCGTGTTCACCGGATGGGTAACCCAAACTACTGAACTCTCAAAACGTCGGGCAACGGTGTTTGGCGCGCTTTTAGCGCTTTGCCGTGCTATGTGTTCAACGGATTGCCCGAGGAAAATTTGCTATGCTATGTGGGCGCAAGAGTGTGATCCATCTCCGCTATTGTGGATCAAATTGAAATATATATCCAGAAATGTTGATGGTAGATAATGGGAATATCTCTTCTTTGGATCGTCGTTACTGTGGGTGCAAGGTACTCGGAGAGGACCTGGCTCGGACCGGCTAGTCTACTGTCCCTTATTTTTTCATCTAGTTATATTGGGACTGTAATTTTTGCCCCCGAATATCGCATGCCCGCGCCGCCAAACATATTTCTTGCACTGATTGTGTCGGTGATGATTCCCGGAAGCCTTTTAGGGCAAGGACTGGCAAGGGCTGCTAGTTTCAAAAAAGCCCGATTAGTTGATCTAAATTTTGATATTCGGCTCCTTTTTGTTTTTGGAATGGCATGTAGCCTGTTGGGCTTCGTCGTTCTTCTTGTTACTCTTGGAATTTCTCCAATAACGTTATTTGATCCTCGCACATTTATGCGGCTTGCTCAGACAATTACATTTAACCGATATACTTCGGGTCTAAACTTACCTCTTAGCTATAATATACTTAATGCGGGATTCTTGGCGTATATGATAGTTCTTGGCTTTCATCTAGGTGTGAAAAAGTCCACTCGATTCCGCATGTTTATTCCGTTTATTATATTTGCCCTCGGAAACATTCTTATCACTACGCGAGCTCCAATATTGTTCTGTGGACTGATATTTTCCTTCTCGTACGTCTACGGTATTCATGTTTCATCGGGGATTTATCAGAAGCTATTCACGAGAAGGTCGATTGTTATCGGATCCCTAGCGGCGACTGCTGTCGCGCTATTGTTTTTCAGCGTGCAGGTCATGCGCTTCGGCGAGCAGAGCCATCGCTCTGCAGGAGATGTATGGGCGCATTTGCGCCGCTGGCCTTGGGGCAGTCTGCCTGGATTTTCACATTGGTATCAGTATATTCAGTATGCCTCCGTCGACCAACCGTTCGGCTATTTTACTTTCACCGGTGTTCTGGATAATCTAGGCATCGCGCAGCGGGTGAAGGGAGCGTACTCTGAATACATAATGCTCGCGCCGGGAGAGCCGGGAAACATATTTACTGCTTTTCGGGGTTTGATTACTGATTTTGGCCCTTACGGCACTGGCGTATTTATCTTTATTTTGGCAGTGCTTGGTGCATACGCGCTAGAGGCGGGCAGAAAGGGCAGTATCGCCCTCCTTCCGGTATATGTCGGGGTGATGTGTTTCGTCGGATGGTCGTTCGTTTACAGTTTTTTTGCGTATACATCTCACTTGTTGGCATTAATGGGGGCTCCTTTGCTTATATACGCCGTAACCGTTCGAGGCGTATCTTCGACTAGTGGATAGGACGCGACGCTTGAGTCCCTCTGGAAATCGCTCGATCCCTTTCCCGAGAAGGATTTAGGCGGGTTCCAAGCGACTGAATCTCACCACTAGAGCGAGCCTGCGGCGCTAGGCGCGAGCATTTCTGAGGAGCAGCCTTCGTTATGTCCAATATCGGCTTGATATTTATTGTCTACAATTCGTATGATGATTTAGATCTATTGCTTGAATCGCAGTCTATTATCGATATTGAGTGTTTTAATATAATTGTTGTTGATAATACCGACGTTGCGCTCAGAGATACCGGCCGCCTCGAAAGGTGGAGTCCCTACAGAAACATTCACATTTGTTATTCAGGGATAAATGAAGGTTATTTTGGTGGAGCTCGAGTTGCGCTTCGGGAGCATCCTGAATTATTCGATGATGCAGATTTTGTCGTAATTTCTAACGTCGATCTTGAGTTTTCGTTTAAAGATCTTATCTTGTCACTTTCTAACGTCGAGATCCGCCAATCCGACGTGGGAGTTTTTGCGCCGACGCTGGTATCTGAGAGTGGATTACCTGTTAGGCAGCTTCACTATTATTCGCGTCCGTCATCGCGCCACTACGTGAGGCTATCAAAGATATACGGAATTTATAATTTAGCGGTTATTCATAGAATTTTTTTCGATCTGAAGAGAAAGATATTTCCCTCTCGATCAAGCGATGAAGATCGGGATTTAATATTCGCTCCACATGGGGCAATGATGATATTTACGAAGAGGTATATGAAGGAAACCGCGAGCTTTCGGCATCCAGCCTTCCTCTTTTGCGAGGAAATATTTGTGGGATACCAGTGCGCTATAGCAAATCTGAGCTGCCGAAGGCTGCGAGATGTTACTTACTCTCATAGAAATCACGGCTCTATAGGAGCCATACCATCAAGAAAGATTGTTCTTTTTTTGCTGGAGGCTCATCTTGCGGCTACGCCGATGCTGGCGACGCTTGAGCGTATGGAAAGTCAGGCATTGCTCAAAAGTACATCGCGATGAAATTGGATGCGACCTGCCTCTGATCTCTTTATCTAGCTCGGAAATTCATCTCGACGTTATTAGTTCCGTACGACGCGGTTGACGCAACAGGCAGAGCCGTTGAGTTTCCTCACGGCGCAGCCGGTCAGCCTGTTGCGTTTAGGCGCGGTATAGGTCGCTGGGGTGATCTTCCCCCGATAAAGTGGACTGGGTTAAGCCGCTCTACGTTCCAGCTCGGCTGGGCTGTATAGCCCAGAGTCGAATGCAGGGGACATGGATTGTAGAAGCCCTCGATATAACTGAACAGAGCGGAGCCTGCCAAGCGGCAGGAGGATATCGCCTTCTTCCCGATGACCATGCCGTTCACGACCGGGCCTGGCGCGATCTCAGTGGCCATTGCCCTGTCGTCCCAACGCCCGACCCAGGGCAGCGCGGTAGGCTTCTTCATCGGCGCGAGCCTGGCGGCGGCCGGCGTGGCCATTCTGGTGTGGCTGCTCTACAGCGCCTCGGGCCGGGTCACACGGATGCTAGGCCATTCCGGCGCTCGGGTGCTGTCGCGGCTGGTGGCCTTCCTGCTCTTGTGTATCGGCGTGCAGATCACTGCCTCGGGCTTCGAGAACCTGGTCTCGGTGTTCCTGGCGTCGCATCCGGGCGCGTTCTAGCTGGAAAAGCCCGGCCGGCTCCGCTACGCCCTGACGCGCCGACTCCCTGCTTCAGAGCCCTCGTGACCGATCCTTCCGACGCCCGCCTGACGATCGACCTCGACGCCCTGGCCGCCAACTACCGCGCCTTGCGCGACGCCGCGTCCGGCGCGGAGGTCGCTCCGGCGGTAAAGGCCGATGGCTATGGCGTGGGCGCGGCCATCGTCGCCGACCGCCTGTGGGATGAGGGCGCGCGCAGCTTCTATACCGCCCGCCTGTCCGAGGGTCTGGCCCTGCGCCAGAGCCTGGGCGACCGCGATGCGGCCATCCATGTGCTGGACGGGGTCACGCCGGGGTCGGCCTCGGCGCTGCAGGAGGCGCGGCTGATTCCCGCCCTCAACAGCCTGCCGCAGATCGAGGCCTGGAACAGCCAGGCGCGTGGCGGGCGTCTAGCGGCAACCCTACACGTCGACACCGGCATGAACCGTCTGGGCCTGCGCCTTGAGGAGGTTCGTGTGTTGCTAGGCGCGATGGACCGGCTCAATCATGTCGAGATCACCCAGGTGATGAGCCACCTGGCCTGCGCCAATGAGCCGGATCATCCGCTGAACGTCAAACAGCTGGAGCGTTTTCACGAAGCCACCACACTGTTCCCGCACGCCCGACGCAGCCTGGCCAACTCGGCCGGGATCTTCCTCGGCGGCGCCTATTGTTTCGACCAGGTCAGGCCGGGCATCAGTCTCTATGGCGGGGGTCCACGCGACGTTCCCGATGCGCGGCTTAAGGCCGTTGTCACCCTTGAAGCCCCGATCCTGCAGACTCGCAATGTGCCGCGCGGCGAAAGCATCGGCTATGGCGCGACCTATACGGCGACCGACAACACCCGCGTCGCCATCGTGGCCGTTGGCTATGCCGACGGCGTGCCCCGCGCCGCCCACCCGCGCGGCGCGGTATGGTTCGACGGCCAACGGCGACCGATGCTGGGCCGCGTCTCCATGGACCTGATCGCCGTTGACATCACCGATTGCGACGCCGCCCGTCCTGGCGCGATGGTGCAGATCATCGGTCCCGACCTGCCCATCGACGACGCGGCGGCGGCGGCGGGTACGACGGCCTATGAACTGCTGACCCGGATCGCGCCCAGAGCCCAACGCATTATCCGCTGATCCCACGTCCGCCTTTGGCGCACGACCCCGTCACCCTGTAGTCTCCACCCATCCGAGAATCAGGAGCTTCCATGGCCCGTGACGGCGCCGTCTACGCCTGCCAGTCGTGCGGCGCGGTCCAGACCAAGTGGTCGGGGCAATGCCCGGCCTGCCAATCCTGGAACACGCTGGCCGAGGAAGTCGGCGCTCGCCCGCCCGGCGCGCTGGCCGCCACCAAGGCCACGCGAAATCGAGGCCTGCAATTTCAGGGGCTGGAAAGCGACACCCCGGCCCCGCCCCGCATCGTCACCGGCGTCGACGAATTTGACCGCGTCTGCGGCGGCGGCGTGGTGCCCGGCTCGGCCATCCTGATCGGCGGCGACCCGGGCGTGGGCAAGTCCACCCTGCTGCTGCAGGTCTGCGCCAGCGCCGCCATGCGCGGGGCGTCCTGCGCCTATATCTCCGGCGAGGAAGCCGTCGAGCAGATTCGCTCCCGCGCCGACCGCATGGGTTTGGCCAAGGCCAGCGTCCAGCTGGCCGCCGAGACCAGCCTGCGCGACATCCTCGACGGCCTCAAACGCGACAGCTTCGACCTGGTGGTCATCGACTCGATCCAGACCATGTGGAGCGACGCTCACGAGGCCGGGCCCGGCACGGTCACCCAGGTCCGCGCCTGCGCCACCGAACTGGTGCGGCTGGCTAAAAAGAAGGGTGTGGCGATCCTGCTGGTCGGCCACGTCACCAAGGACGGCCAGATCGCTGGCCCGCGGGTGGTCGAGCATCTGGTCGACGCCGTGCTCTCGTTCGAGGGCGAGCGTGGCTACCCGTTCCGGATCCTGCGCGGGGCCAAGAACCGCTTCGGCGCCACCGACGAGATCGGCGTCTTCGAGATGGGCGATGTCGGCCTGCGCGAGGTCAAGAACCCCTCGGCCCTGTTCCTGAACGAAGGCGGCGAGCGCGCGGCGGGGGCGGCGGTGTTCGCCGGCATCGAGGGCTCGCGGCCCGTGCTGGTCGAATTCCAGGCCCTGGTCTCGCCCTCCGCCTACGGAACGCCACGCCGCGCCGTGGTCGGCTGGGACTCCGGGCGCCTGGCCATGGTGTTGGCCGTACTTGAATCACGGTGCGGCCTTGGTTTTGGCGATAAGGACGTCTATCTGAACGTCGCTGGCGGCCTGCGCATTACAGAGCCGGCGGCGGATCTCGCGGCGGCGGCCGCCCTGGCCTCATCGGCTTTGGATGTCGCCCTGCCCCAGGACTGCGTCGTGTTCGGCGAGGTCAGCCTGTCGGGCGAAGTGCGGCCAGTGAGCCGGATGGAGACGCGTTTGAAGGAAGCCGCAAAACTCGGTTTTGGCCGGGCGCTGGGACCGCTTTCGGGCCTACCGGACGGTGGCGGAGCCTTGCCGGTGGCTGGAGTGGCGCGACTGGCCGACGCCGTGCGCCGCATTGGTGACGAAATCTGGGGCCAGCTAACGTGACGCCTTTCGACATCATCGCCGGCCTGTTGCTGATCACTTCCAGCTGCATCGGTTTCGCCCGCGGAGCCTCGCGCGAACTTACCTCGGCGCTGTCGTTCATTCTCGCCGCGGCAATCGCGCTCTTTGGCCTGCGCATCAGCGGACCCATTTTCCGCGAATTGATGGACCCCGATTGGGCGGCGACGGCGGGCGCATTGCTGTTGGTTTTCGTGGTCGCCTTCGTGATCCTGCGCTTCATTGGCGGACGACTGACCGCTGGTCTGCACGAAAGCTCGCTGGGCCTGCTGGACCGCGTGGTCGGCGCCGGCTTTGGCCTGATGCGCGCCCTGATCATTCTGGGCGTCTTCAACATGCTGTTCCACATGGCCACCCCGCGCGATCGCGTGCCCGCCTGGGTGGAGCGCTCGATCTTCTATCCGCTGTCCGAAGCCAGCGCCAAGGTGCTGAAAGTGTTCGCACCCAAGGGCGGCGAACTGGCGGGCAAGCTGGCTCCGGCCATCGAAGGCGCGGTGCGCGGGACCAGCGACAATCCGTCGGACCGCAAGGCCGGCGAAACAGACTATGATCATAACCAGCGTCAGGACCTCGACGCTCTGGTGGAGAAATCGCGATGAGCTTTATCGGCCAGTCGACCGATCGGTACTCCTCCGTCCCGCGTCGTGATCCCGAAGACGACACCCTGCGCCTCGAATGCGGCGTGTTCGGCGTGTTCGGCGTGCGCGACGCCGCCGCCGTCGCGGCCCTGGGCCTGCACGCCCTGCAGCATCGCGGTCAGGAAGCCTGCGGCATTGCCGCCTTCGACGGCCATCGCTTCCACACCGAACGCCATATGGGCCATGTGGGCGACGCCTTCACCGGCAATGACCTGGTCGAGCGCCTGCCCGGCGGCATGGCCATCGGCCACACCCGCTATTCCACGGCCGGCGGCAGCGGCATCCGCAATGTCCAGCCGATGTTCGCCGATCTAGAGACCGGCGGCGTGGCCATCGCCCACAACGGCAACCTGACCAACTTCCTGAGCCTGCGCGAGCGCCTCGTTCAGGAAGGCGCGATCTTCCAGTCCACCAGCGACAGCGAGGTGATCCTTCACCTGATCGCCCGCTCGCGGAAGGCGCGGATCGTCGACCGCTTCATCGACGCCGTAGGCCAGATCGAGGGCGGCTACGCCATCGTCGCCATCACCAACAAGAAGATGATCGGCATCCGCGACCCGCTGGGCATCCGCCCGCTGGTGCTGGGCGATCTGGACGGCCAACCGATCCTGGCTTCGGAGACCTGCGCGCTCGACATGATCGGCGCCCGCTTCGTGCGCGACGTCGAGCATGGCGAGATGGTGATCATCTCCGACACGGGCGTGAAGTCGCTGAAACCCTACAGCAATCTGGCCGCCCGTCCGTGCGTGTTCGAGTACGTTTACTTTGCCCGTCCCGACAGCGTCGTGAACGGCCGCTCGGTGTATGACGTCCGCAAGCGCATGGGTCAGCGTCTGGCCATCGAGACCGGCGTCGAGGCCGACGTCGTGGTGCCTGTGCCCGACAGCGGCGTGCCGGCCGCTATCGGCTATGCGCAGGAAAGCGGTCTGCCCTTCGACTTGGGCATCATTCGCAATCACTATGTGGGCCGCACCTTCATCCAGCCGACTCAGGGCGTGCGCGAACTGGGCGTGCGCATGAAGCACAGCCCCAACCGTGCCGTGCTGGAAGGCAAGCGCGTCATCCTGATCGACGACTCCATCGTGCGCGGCACGACCTCGCTGAAGATCGTCCGCATGGTCCGCGAGGCCGGCGCCAAGGAGGTTCACCTCCGCTCGGCCAGCCCACCGATCAAATGGCCCGACTTCTACGGCATCGATATGCCCGAACGCGAACAACTGCTGGCGGCCAACAAGTCGCTGGAAGAAATGGCCCGGTTCCTGGAAGTCGACTCGCTGGGCTTCCTGTCGGTCGACGGCCTGTATCAAGCGCTGGAAGCCGGTCCCCGCGACCCGGTCACCCCGCAGTTCACCGACCACTATTTCACCGGCGACTACCCCACCCGCCTCACTGACCGCGAAGTGGCCGAAGGCCGCAACGAGGCCAACGACAAGCAGTTGTCGCTGCTCAGCGCGTAACCCGGCCTGATGAACGGACTTTCCAGGCTACTCGCAAACCTGAAGATCGATGGCTACATCATCCTGCTATTCGGCATGGTGGCGCTGGCGTCGATCCTACCGGTTCGCGGCGAAGCCGCTGCCGCTCTGAGCATCGTCGTCAAGCTGGCCATCGCCCTGCTGTTCTTTCTGCACGGGGCCAAGCTGTCGCGCGAGGCCGTGGTCGCCGGGGTCACCCACTGGCGGCTGCACCTGACCATACTGGCCTTCACCTACGTCCTGTTCCCGATTCTGGGGGTGGTGGCGGCCAAGACCGGTATCCTTTCGCCGACCATGGCGGCGGGCATGGTGTTCCTGGCCTGCCTGCCCTCGACCGTGCAGTCGTCCATCGCCTTCACCTCAATCGCCCGCGGCAATGTCGCCGCCGCTGTCTGCGCGGCCTCGGCCTCGAACCTGCTGGGTATCTTCCTGACGCCGGTGCTGGTCAGCCTGCTGATGCACGCCGAGGGTGGAACTGGCGGCTGGAAAGCGATCCAGGACATCGTCGTCCAACTCCTCCTGCCGTTCGTTGTCGGCCAGCTAGCGCGGCCATGGGTCGGAGCGTGGATCGAAAAACACAAGCAGCTGGTCGGCTATGTCGACCGCGGCTCGATCCTGCTGGTGGTCTATTCGGCCTTCAGCGCCGCCGTGGTCGGAGGGCTGTGGAAGCGGGTCTCCCTGCTGGAGCTAGTGCTGTTGCTGGCCGTCTGCGGTGTCCTGCTGGCCGTGGTGCTACTAACCACCACCTTCGGCGCACGCGCGCTCGGCTTCTCCAAGGCCGACGAGATCGCCATCGTATTTTGCGGCTCCAAGAAGAGCATGGCCACCGGCGTGCCGATGGCCGGCATCCTTTTTCCGGGCGCGACCGCCGGGGTTTTGGTGCTGCCGCTGATGATTTTCCACCAGATCCAGCTGATGGCCTGTTCGGTGATCGCCCAGCACTATGCCAAGCGTCCGGCCGATGACGCGACGGACGGGCTTCAAGAAGCGCCGGCCACCCGCTAAAAGCCCCCATGGATTCTTCAGAAAAACAGCTCGCGGGCCGCGTCGCCCTCGTCACCGGCGCGACGCGCGGCATCGGCGCGGCCATCGCCCTAGGCCTGGCGGAGGCCGGCGCCCATGTCGTGGCGCTCGGGCGCACCCAGGGCGCACTTGAAGCTCTGGACGACAAGATCTTCGCCGCCACGGGCGAGCACGCCACCCTTGTGCCGCTGGACCTGCGCGAACCCGACGGCCTGGACCAGCTGGGCTCCGCCCTGCATCAGCGCTGGGGCAAGCTCGATATCCTCGTCGGCGCGGCCGGCGTTCTGGGCGCTCTCACTCCGGTGGGCCATCTGGATCCGAAGGGCTGGGACATGATCATGTCGACCAACCTGACGGCCAACTGGCGACTGATCCGCGCCATGGACCCGCTGTTGCGCGCATCTGACGCCGGTCGGGCGCTGTTCCTGACCAGCAGCGTCGCCAAGACCCACCGCGCCTTCTGGGGCGGCTACGCGGCGTCCAAGGCGGGTCTGGAAGCCATCGTCGATTGCTATGCCGACGAGATGGAAAACACCTTGGTCCGCGCGCTGTGCGTCGATCCCGGCGCGATGCGCACCAAGATGCGCTCCGGCGCTTTCCCGGGAGAGGATCCAATGACCGTCCCCGCCCCGGAAACCATCGTCCCCTACATCATCGATCTGGTCCATCCGGACCGCGAACCGCCCAAAGGGGTGGTGCGCTTCAAGGAGCGTGGGCAGGAGTCGGCGAGCGTCGCCACTCCTGCCTGATCTGGCTAGAGCCCTTTCCGACCTGATGGCTTCATCAGGGTCGGGCGAAAAGGGCTCTAAATCAGAAGTTTAGAGCATTTTTCGATCCGATAACCGTTTCACACTTATCGGAAAATGCTCTAGAGCCCTTTCCGACCTAATGGCTTCGTCAGGGTCGGGCGAAAAGGGCTCTAAATCAGAAGTTTAGAGCATTTTTCGATCCGATAACCGTTTCACACTTATCGGAAAATGCTCTAGCGCTTCGGTTTGGCCTTGCCAGGACCCTTATTGCCACGAACGATGCTTGAACCAGCGACCGGACGCTTGGGTCCCGTCGCAGCCTTGCCGCCGGCGGCCTTGAAGCCGACCTTGTAGCTGGGCGTGGTCGAGACCTTCTTCTGCGCCCGAGGTCCCTGCTTCTTGACCGACTTGACGGCGGCCTTGCCGGGTTCGGCGGCGGGCGCCGTGACGGCCGAGCTGGTGGTCTTGGCTTCAGCCTTGACGGGCTTCTTGGGGCCTCTGACTGTCACCTTCTCCGGAGGCGGCAGACCCGCTTCGGCCGCTGCTGCAGCGGCGGCCTCGTCGGCGATGCGCTTGGACTTCTTGACCGTGTTGCGCGAGGCGCGAATGCGCTCTTCCTCGCGTTCGCGGCGTTCGAACTCGCGCTTGCCCCGGCCGCTGTGGCCTTTGGCTTCGCCGTCGGCATAGGGGTTGGCGCCAGACTTGATGGTGATGCGCAGCGGCACCCCCGGCAGGTCGAAGCTTTCACGCAGGCTGTTGATCAGATAGCGCCGATAGTGCTCGGGCATCTGGTCGGCGCGGGTTGAGAACAGGACGAAGGTCGGCGGACGCGCCTTGATCTGGGCCATGTACTTGGGCTTGACGCGCTTGCCGCTGACGGCGGGCGGCGGATGGCGCTGCATGGCCATCTGGAGCCAGTCGTTCAGGTCGCGGGTCTTGACCTTGGTCGCCCAGTCCTTGTGGATCTTCATCACGGCCGGCATCAGCTTTTCGATGCCCTTGCCGGTCTCGCCCGACAGCGCCACCACGGGCGCGCCGCGCAGCTGGGGCAGCATGCGCTCGGCGTGTTCGCGGAAATCCTTCAGCTGGGCGACGGGGTCCTCGACCAGGTCCCACTTGGCCAGGACGAACACCAGCGCCCGGCCTTCCCGCTCGGTCAGGTCGGCGATCTGCAGATCCTGGACCTCGAAGGGGTGGGTCGCGTCCATCACCAGCAGCACCACTTCGGCGAAGGTGACCGCGCGGATCGAATCCTGGGTGGAGAGCTTTTCCAGCTTCTCCTGCACCTTGGCCTTCTTGCGCAGGCCGGCGGTATCGACCAGACGGACCTTGCGGCCGTCCCACAGCCAGTCGACCGAGATCGAGTCGCGCGTGATGCCGGCCTCTGGGCCGGTCAGCAGACGCTGCTCGCCGATCAGGCGGTTGACCAGGGTGGACTTGCCGGCGTTCGGACGGCCGACGATGGCGATGCGGATCGGCTTGTCGTCGTCGTCCTCATCCTCGGAATACTGATCCTCGGGAAAGGACGCGAGCATGGCGGCGTACAGCTCGGCCATGCCTTCGCCGTGCTCGCCCGAGATCGGGATCGGCTCGCCAAGGCCCAGCTTGTAGGCCTCGCCGATGCCCGATTGGCCAGCTTTCCCCTCGGCCTTGTTGGCGGCGATGATCACCGGCTTGCCGCGACGGCGCAGCAGGGTGGCGAACACCTCGTCCAGCGGCGTGACGCCTTCGCGGGCGTCATAGATGAACAGCGAGACGTCGGCTTCCTCGACGGCGAGTTCCGTCTGGGCGCGCATCCGCGCTTCCAGGCTCTCGTCCGAGACATCCTCGAAGCCGGCGGTGTCGATCAGTTCCAGGTCCAGGTCGCCAAGGCGGCCGGAGGCGTAGCGGCGGTCACGGGTCACCCCGGGTTGGTCGTCGACGATGGCCAGCTTCTTACCGGCGAGACGATTGAATAGCGTGGACTTGCCCACATTGGGGCGTCCGACAATTGCGAGTTTCAAAGGCATGGGCTTGCAGTAGTCGATTTTTGCCGTTCCCGCAAAGCAAGGCGGGGTTTGGACCTATCCGAAGATCGGCGGCGTCACCACCAGCGCCAGGCCAGCCAGCATCAGGGCGAACCCGATCGCGAAACCGCGCGACAGTTTTTCCTTGAACACGAAGCTGGAAACCATTGGCACGCTGGCCGAACCAGCGATGGCGAAGGGATAGGCGGCGACCAGCGGCACGCGCGTCAGGATCAGAAACCAGAACAGCGCCGTGCCGCCATACCAGGCGCAGGCGCCGATCAAAGAGACGTTGGTCAGCACCCGCACGGGTAGGGATCCGGCGGTCTCGCCGTGTCGGATGGCCGCGCGCTTAAACAGCACCTGCCCAATGGGCAGGGTCAGGCTGAAGGCGCAACGCAGGGCGACATCGGCCGGCGACACCTCAGGGTTTCCGGAAGAAGCAGACCTGAGCGTCGCTTGGTGTCACGCCCGAGTCCATGCCGTCCCCAACCATCAAGCCACATCCAAAGATTGTGGCGCGTCAGCCTCAAGCGGAACAATGGCGCGGGAGCGCCACGCCATGAAGGGCGAAGCGATCTAGCGGATGGCCACGACCTGGGCCTCGTCGGTGACCAGATAGATCATGTTGCCCACCGCGATCGGGGCCAGAAGAACCGAAGCGCCGATCTTCAGGGTCTTTTCCGTAACCCCGGTCTTTGGGTTCAGCGCCACGGCCTGACCATCGCTGGACACCGTGATCAGGCGACCCGAGGCCAGGATCGGGGTCGACCACAGGCGCGGATGCTTGGCCAGTTTCTTCTTCTGACGCTTGGTCTGCCCCAGGCCCTCGTTGAGGTCGCGGATCCAGTAAACCGAGCCGCTCTCGCGGGCCACGCAGATCACCTGGCCGGACTTGTCGACGACATAGACGACGTCGCCAGCGGCCCAGGGGCTGGTGATGCCGGTGATCGGCAGGCTCCAGCGCGCCTGACCCGTGCGCAGGTCGGTAGCCGAGAACACGCCCGAGTGGCTGACCGCGAAAACGTCGCCCTTAAAGATGACCGGGCGGCCAGGAATGTCGCGGATTTCCGACAGCGCGTTGGTGCGGCTGGCGCGCGACAGGGCCTCGCTCCACAGGTCGTTGCCGTTGGCGGCGCGCAGGGCGACCAGCTCGCCCGAAGCGAAGCCGGCCACGGCGGTGTCGCCGCTGACCGCGACGCTGGGCGCCGAGAGGATGCGGGCCGGCTCGATCAGGGCCTGATAGGTCCAGCCGGGCGTGCCGGTGGCGGCGTTGTAGGTCAGCAGTTCGTTGTCGGTCGACACCACGAAGATGCGACCATCGACGACGGTCGGGGCGGCGTGAATCGGAGTCGAGGTTCCCTGACGCCAGGCCTCGACGCCCGTCGCGGCGTCGAGCTGGGCCACGAAGCGGAAGCCCGACGAAACGATCAGCTTGTTGTCGGGGCTGAGGGCCAGGCCGCCGCCAAAGCCAAGGCGGTCGTTCTTGGCGCCGCCAAACCCGAAGAAGCCGCCCTTGCCCGGACCGGCCGAGGGACGCAGATCCTTGCGCCAGTCCACCGAGCCCGTCTTGGTGTCGAGGGCAGAGACCGTGGATTCGCCGTCCATGACGAAGATGCGGTCGGCGGTCGCCACCGGCGGGGCCGTGATGTGGAACTTGCGGTTGGCCTTCTGGCCAAAGCCCTTGCGCCAGGCGATCTCGAAGGCCTTGCCGGCGTCGACATGCTCGACCGACTGCTCGGCGTTGCCGCCCGGCAGACGCCATTCGGCCTGGACAGCCGGTTCGGGCAGATAGAACTCGGTGCCCTTCAAGGTCTCGGCGGTTTCGACCTTCTGATCGAAGGCGATGACCGAGATCCGCTGACCCTGGGTGGCCTTGGCCTGGTCCTTCTCGGACTTGTCGAACGGATTGAGCTTGGACGCGGTCGAGGAGATCGTCGAGCAGCCGCTCACCGTCACCGCCGCCGACATCAGCGCGATTAGCGCCACGGAATGCTTGGAATTCATGGAGCGGCTCATTGGGCGCCGTTCGGCGCGAGTTGCGGAGCGACCGGCATGGCCACGGGAGGCGGCAGGGCGATCGAGGCCTTGACGACGGCGGCCAGATCCTTGGCCGAGCCGGAATCGATCATCTGCATCGCCGCTTGGGAGCGCTGACGAACGCCTTCGGAATTATTGTCGAGCAGGTTGGCGAGAACCGAGAAGTCCTCGCGAGCGCCCTTGAGGTCGCCGGCCTGAAGCTTGGCGAACGCCAGGGCTTCCTTGGCGTTCACGCGATATGGGCTCTTTTCCCCCGCCAACGGCGTCAACCTCGCTTCGATGTCCTTGAGCGAGGCCGTATCCATGAGCGCCAAGGCGGATTTGAGGCGCGCCAGGTCGCCGATCACGGGGTCGGAGGAAAGCTTGGCCGCTTCGTCGAAATAGCGCACGGCGTCAGCCGCCTTGCCCTCGTCAAGACGGATGCCGCCCATGTGCATCAGCGCCAGGGCGCGATACCCCGAAGCGCCGCTTTTGGACACAGCTTCCATGGCCGGGAAGCCCTTGGCCGAACCGTCGCGGCCCGTGGTCTCAAGCGCGGCCTGATAGGCTTCGGAAGCCTTGGCCGCTTCCTTGGTCTGATAAGAGGTCCAGCCCCAATAGGCGCCAACGCCGATGACGACCGCCACGGTGGCGGCGCCGATCCACGGCAGCGCCTTTAGCGCTAGGGTCCTGTAACGGTCGGAGCGAAGCTGCCCTTCGACCTCGTCAAACACATCGACCACGAACGAGGCTCCGAAACGGACGCGGACAGCGCCCTGACAGGTCAGCGCCAGAGAGATCCGGCGGCGACACATGGTTTACAACAGAATGCGGCCGGCGGAGGCCCGCCAGCGCAGGCGGGGAACCTATAGCGTGAACGGGCCAGCCGCAACGGGCGCTGGAGCGCTGTCTAGCCCTTCTTGGCGTAGTAGGTCTCGGCCTCGCCCGGGAAGGTCCTCGCCTTGACGTCGTCGGCGTATTCCCGGGCCGCGCGCTCGATCTCGCCCTTCAGGTCGGCGTAGCGACGCACGAACTTCGGCGTCCAGTCGAACAGGCCCAGCATGTCGTCGGTGACCAGGATCTGGCCGTCGCAGCCGGCCGAGGCGCCGATGCCGATGGTCGGCGGGGCGATGACGGCGGTGATTTCGCGGGCCAGGCTTTCGGCCACGCCCTCGACGACCACGGCGAAGGCCCCGGCATCGGCGGTGCGGCGGGCCTCGTCGAGAATCACCGCGCGACCGGCCTCGTCCTTGCCCTTGGCCTTGAAGCCGCCGTCGACCAGCACCGCCTGGGGTCGCAGACCGACATGGCCCATGACCGGCACGCCGCGCTTGGTGAGATATTCGATGGTGGCCGGCACGGTGGGGCCGCTCTCGACCTTTACCGCCTGTGCGCCCGTCTCCTTCATGATCCGCACGGCGTTGTCATAGGCGACCTCGGGCGAGGCCTCGTACGAGCCGAACGGCATGTCGATCACGACCATGGCCCTGCGTGAGCCGCGCATCACCGCCTGACCATGCAGGATCATCATCTCCATGGTCACGCCCACGGTGTTGGGCAGGCCATGGACCACCATGCCGAGCGAATCGCCGACCAGCAGCAGGTCGCAGGCGTCGTCCAGGGCCGCCGCGACGGGCGCGGTATAGGCCGTAAGGCAGACGATGGGCACGCCGCCCTTGCGGGCGGCGATATCGGGGGCTGCGAGACGGCGAACCGTCTCATCACGGTGCGAGGACAGAACCATGCTCCAGAACAGGCCCTCGTCAGAGCGAGGGCGAGCTGTTGTCGGTCAGATCGCGCCGCGCTGCAACATGAACAAGGATCACGTCGTCAGAACTCTTCCATCGCCCGGGTCACTGCAAAGCCCAGCGCCAGGAGCGCCAGACCTGCCGCCAGCCACAGCGCCTCAAGGCTGGCCGGCGTGGAAACGACCTGATCGAACTTCGCCAGCGCCATGCTGACATCGGCGTTGAAATCACGCGTCCCGTCCAGCGACAGGGCCTGCAGCTCGACGGCGAAACGGGTGGTGACGATCTGGAACGCCGCGATCAGACCGGCGACAACGCCCGCGCCGCCGATCAGCACACGACGCAGCGCCCAGCCGCGGTCGAGGCTGGCGGCAATCTGGGCGGTAAACAGCTCGGCGTCCGGAAAGGCCGGTGGCTCGTTGTAGAGCCGCGTCAGCTGCGCTTCGAAATCGGATTCAGCCATGAGCTTCCCTCCTCGCGCTTTCAGTGGGTGGGGCCAGTCGCGCCCTGAGTTTATCCAAACCACGTTTGACATGGGATTTGACCGTCCCGACCGGGATGTTCAAGGCCTCGGCGACTTCGGCGTGCGACCAGTCGCCTCCATAGCAGAGGGAAACGCAGAGCCGCTCGCCTTTCGACAAGGCCTTGAGGGCCTCGTCCAGGTCGATGCGGATAGCCGTGCGGGGCTCGTTGAGCGCCGTAGGGTCGTCGCCGTCCTGGGCTTCGTCGGTGAGGACCATGCGGGCTTCGCGCTTGACCTTGCGAAGGTAGCATCGCGCCGCGATCCGCTTGATCCAGCCGCCGAAGGCTCCTTCGCCACGATAGTCCGCCACTTGCTCGAACCCGGCCAGGAAGGCGTCCTGGGCCATGTCGTCGGCGGTCGCCGAGTCGGCTCCCATGCGGCGCAGCAGCCCCCGGACCGCTGAGCCATGTCGCCTGACCAGCTCGCCATAGGCGCGTCGGTCGCCCGCCGCCGCGAAGGCGGCGAGCTCGACATCATGGCCCGTAGGTGGGCGATCCATGGACATGCTTTTCCCCCTCCCCGAAGTTCAGCCGATCAAGCCGGCTTGAACTTGTTGGGATTGAAGAAGCTGAGGACGATATAGGCCACGCCGATCACGGCCGGAATGCAGGCGATGCCCAGGCCCGGGAAGTCATGGTCGCCCCCCCGGAAGTCGGCGAAGTGGCTGGAGAGACCGATGCCGATGCCGACCGCCAGCCAGATCACGCCGGTGCGCAGGTCGCTGAGAGATGTCGGGGCGATCTTCACGTTGCGGGTCAGGGCTTCGATGACTTCAGGCGGTACGGGCTGCCCCTTCTCGATCGCCGCGCGCAGCGTCGATTGCATCTCGATGCGCTCGCGGCTCTTCAGATAGACCGGCACGATGCAGATCGCACCGATGACCAGGAACATGATGATAGGGATCCAGACCTTGTCCATGGTGAATTTCCTCTTGGTGCGGCGCGACAGCCATGTCGCCGCCTTCTGACTATAAGAGGCGCGGGCGGACCTGTTTGGAGGCGCCCGGCGAGATGAAACTTTCGTAAGCTATTTCTGCGGCAGCAACCGGTCGCCCAGCATGGCCGCCGCCGCCGCCAGAACCAGAATGCCAGCCACCGGCGCCAGGGTTGGCGACAGGGTCTCCACCGCGAGATTCAACACCGGCGAGCAGGCCCACAGCACCGCGCTGCCGGCCAGGGCCGCCGCGCCGCCGACCAGCAGTCGATCGAAGAATGCGCGACGCTCCACCGCTTCCATCACCTCGGCCACGAACACGTCGGAAGCACGCGGCGCCGGCGTCTCACCCAAGAAGGCGGCCAAACGGTCATCGGGGGTCATGACGGATCTCCCAGTACGGCCAGCAGTCTCTCACGACCGCGGTTTACATGCGACTTAACAGTCCCCAACGGCAGGCCCAGGACTTCCGAGGCCTCCGGATGAGACCAGCCCTGGCCCAGGCAAAGGGCGACGCAGGCGCGCTGGTCTTCCGGCAAGGTGTCGAGCGCGGCCTGCAGAGCAATCCGATCCTCCTGGGCGACCTCGGAGGCCGCCTCCAAAGCCTCCTGCCCTCGCCAGTCCTCGTCGCGCCGGGCCGAACGGCTGGCGGCGCGACGGTTATCCTGCGCCTTGCGCCAAGCGATGCCATACAGCCAGGCGCGGAAGCCCCCGTCGGCGCGCAGCCGCCCCAGGCTCGTCCAGGCCGCGACGAAAGCCTCCTGGGCGATATCGTCGGCGTCGATCCAGCCGCTCTTCCTCAAGAACCCTCGCAGGGGCTTCTCGTGAATCGCGACCAGCCTGGCGAACGCCGCCTGGGATCCGGCGCGAGCCGCCCTGACGAGCGGCGCGTCCATCAGATCTTCGGGCCTCGGCCCGTCAAGACCGACACCAGCGAGGCCAGACTCAGCGCGCCCATCACGAAGGCCACGATCAGAAAGGCCGGGCCGGCCTCGTAAAGGTCGGATGTCGCGGCGTAGGTGAAGCCCAGGCAAAGCACGCCAAACAGCACCACATGATACCAGCCGCGTTCGCGGCGATGGCGCGGGCGGGCGTTGTCGCAGTCATCATCCAGATCGTAGTTCGACCGCTTGTTCAGGCGGGCCAGCAGCTCCGGCGGCGGCTCTCGCCCGCTGGCGGCGTAGGACTTCAGCAGGTCCAGCGTGTCGCGGTTGGCCCGATACGAGAGCCAGCTCTGGAACCCGCCGTACACGAACCAGCTCAGCGGGAAGATCAGCCACCAATACGAACGAAACAGGTCTTCCATGGGTTTTGCCCCTTCAGGTTGGCGATGTCAGACGCGGTTGAGCTTGGCCAGCAGCTCTGGCGGCGCATCGCGCCCGCTGCGGACATAGGTCTGGATCAGGTCCATGGCGTCGTGCCGCGCCTTGTGCGCCAGCCAGGCGTTCCAGCCGGAAATGGCGACCCAACTCAGCGGAAACACCAGCCACCAGAACGAATAGATCAGCCCCGGCATTGTCATCCCTCCGATGGACGCGAGACGTTCGCGCCCGTTCTGAAGGTTAGTCGCCGCCGACCGCTGCCCTGGATGCAATGAGATGCGAAATAATCTCGGACGGGGATTCGAACACGATGGTCGGGCCATGCTCGGCCAGTATCGCGCGCTTGGCCGCGCCCCAGGTCACCGCGCCGCTGGCCAGGCCGAGCGCCCGCGCCGCCTCGATATCGCGGGTCTCGTCGCCGATGCAGATCACCCGATCGCGCGGGGCGCCGGACGTCACCTTGCGAAACTTCCGCGCCTTGCCAAACAGCGAGGCGCCGCAGGAGAACTGGTCGATCAGGTCGGACAGCTCCGGCCCCAGCACCTTGCGAATGGTCCGCTCGCTGTTGGAGCTAACCACCGCCAGCCGCAGCCCGGCGTCGTGCAGAGCCCTGAGCATAGCCCCGGTCTCGGGAAACAGCGGGATGGAGTCGCAATCGGCCGCCATCAGCTTCTTGCCGTGCGAGGCGATCATTGGAAGCTTCCACGGCGAGATGCCCAGATAGCGGATCACCTCCCGCGTGCTGCGGCCCCGCAGCATGTCGATCTCTTCGGCTGTGACGGTCTTGAAGCCAAAGCGCCGCGCCATCGGATTGAAGGCCTTGATCATCCACGCCGCGCTGTCGGCCAGCGTGCCGTCGAAGTCAAAGATGACCATGTCGTACGACGGGACGGGATAGGCTCCCACGCGGTGTTTCCTGCGCTCTTCTGACTTGATTGACCGGCTCCGGACGAAATAGCTCCGCTTCGCCCTGATTGTCGTCCTAAATTCTGCTGACTCGCGATTTGCGCATGACCGAATGCCTCAACCGGCCTTTCCGAAGGCCCGCGCATAGGCCTCCGGCTTGAAGCCGGCGGTCAGTATGCCATCGATGTCGAGGATGGGTCGCTTGATCATCGAGGGTTGGGCCAGCATCAGATCGATGGCCTTCCTGGGGTCGAGATCCTGCTTGTCGGCCTCGGCCAGCTTGCGGAAGGTCGTGCCCGCGCGGTTCAGCACGGTCTCCCAACCCAGCACGCCAACCCAGCGCTCCAGGCTGGCCTGATCGATCCCGGTGACCTTGTAGTCGTGAAAGGCGTAGACGACGTCCTGCCCGTCCAGCCAGTCGCGGGCCTTCTTCATCGTGTCGCAGGCCTTGATGCCGTAGATCGTGACGCTCATTTGCCCGGTCCCTTTTTGAAGGCGGCCCCGTGAAGAGCGACGGGTAGCCGGGCTCACTGAGAGGCGCAAGTCAGCCGACGAGCGGATACCGAGCGAGCACCTCGTGTTGGCCCTTGCCTTGATGGCTGATGACGAGAGCGAACTCTTTCACGGTCCAGGTCACGGGCTCGATAGCAGCGACCACAGCGCCGGGCTGACCGTAAACGACCGTCACGTGAGGCGTAAAATTAAGGTGGGAACCGTCGAGCTTCTCCCAAGCCAGGGCCTGGCGGAGCGCCGCCTGAAAGGCTTCGAGCGCCTTGAGGCCCTCACCGCCGCGAAGCACGACGTTTTTCGGAAAGCCGCCGATCTGATCGAACGACACCTCGAAGGCAGCCATGGCCAGTTTCGACGCCGCGCGAGAGATCCGCTCGACAAGGCTCGCCGGCACCTCGTTCCAGTAGTCGAAGTGGCCCAGCGTGATGTGCATCAGGTCAGGATTGAAGACGGCGCCAAGCAATCCTTGATCGACCTGATAGTGGCGACCGTAAGCCTGGGCGGCCGTCTTCGCTTGTTGATCCAGATAGATCATCAGGATCAGATGCTTGTCGCGTGGCGCGACTTCACCAAACAGCGAAGGCTGCGCCTCCTGCGCCATCGGTCAGCCCGCCTTGGCGGCGGCCAGACTGTGCCGCAGGCGCTCAGCCACAGCGCCCAAGGTAATCGCCGACAGCGCGTCGTCGACAGCCAGCTTGTCGTCGGCCGAGGCGATCAGGGCCAGACGATGGGTGAAGTCCGTTACGGCGGTGATGTGCTGGGCCAGCAGATCGACCGTATGCAGTTCCTGCATCACCTGATTGCGGCTCTCCGGCGGGCTGACCGCCAGGATCTGCCCCAGCGCGTCGTCCAGCTTTCCGCAGGCCTCGGCGGCGATCGACATCTCCGCCGAAACCGCTGCCAGAATTGCGGCGATGCTCGAACCCGCGTTGTCCTGTTCCAAAGTCATCATTTCCCCGACGTTCAATCTCTGACTTGTTGCTATGCCGTGGCGCGTGTTGTGGCGCTTGGCCGTTGCGTCACGTTGGAGCGATCCCGGGTCCGACCGCAAGCGCGATTACGCCAGTCAGGCGAATTGATGCGCCCGACCCGGGGGCTTTAGGCTTCGATGATGTGTGGAACGAAGCGGGCCAGGTTCTTGGTAACCACGCTGTCGTCCTCGCGGATGCCGACGCCTGCCGGCTCGTTGCCAACCATCCAGGCGCCGACCACGGGATACTTGCCCGCGAAGATGGGCGGCGGGTGATAGGCCTGCACGATTGCGCCCTCCTGGCCGTAGCCCTGGTCAAGCACCGGCTCGGCGCCCCCGACGATCTCGACATTGGCGCCTTCCCGCGAGAACAGCGGCTTGCGCACATGGCGAGATCCGAGGTTCGAGGCCTGCGCGTCGCCCTCGAAATAGGCTTCCAGCAGATTAGGATGGCCCGGATGCCGTTCCCACAGCAGCGGCAAGATACCCTTGTTCGACAGGATCGCCTTCCACGGCGGCTCAAGCCAACGCACCCCGGCGGTCTTCAAGTGCGCGGCATAGGGCTCGCGTAGCATGAACTCCCACGGATAGAGCTTGAACGCCGCCTGGACGATGAAGCCTTCGTGGTCGACAAACTGGCCCTCGCCGTTGACGCCGATCGCATCGATGGCCACGAACTTCGGGTCCAGCCCCGCCTGTAGCGCCAGGTCCTCAAGGAACCGCACCGTCTGGCGGTCCTCGATGGCTTGGGCGTCACTCGCGAAGTGGACGAACCCGCCCCCGGGGAACAGCGTAGCGAAACGATCCCGCAAAGCCTCGAACAGGCTGTTGAACTGATCTGTCCCCGCCGGAAACGCGCCTGAGGCCAGCAGTTCCTCCAGCCACAGCCACTGGAAGGTGGCGGCCTCGAAAACGCTGGTCGGCGTGTCGGCGTTGTATTCGTAGAGCTTGGGCTTGGAGACGCCGTCATAGCCGAAGTCGAAACGGCCATAGAGCGGCGGTTCCTTGGCGCGCCACGAGGCGGCGATGAAATCCTGGTGTTCGGCGGGGATCGCTAGCCGCGTCATCAAGGCTTCGCTGCCGACCGCCTCGTCGACGAGATCCAGGCAAAGCTCATGCAACTCCGCCGCCGCCGGCTCCAGATCGTCCTCGATCTGGGCCAAAGTGAAGGCGTAGGCCGCCGACTCGTCCCAATAGGGCTGGCCGTCGGTGTGATGGTAGACGAAGCCGACGGCGTCGGCCTTTGCCTGCCAGTCGGCGCGCGGCGTCAGGTCAAGTCGGCGCATGCGTTCTAGGTTTCGCTCGACTTCTGCTCGATCTGCAGCGGCGCGGCGGCCGGCGGAGCCAGACGGGCCAGGATGTCGTCAGCCGAGGACTGGCCCGGGCCGATGCCGGCCAGTCGGAGCTTCTCGTCCAGATCAGCGCCCGTTCGACGGTCTTCCAGTTCGCCGGCGGCCTTGATGCGCTCGCCGCGAATGGCCTGCTTTTCCTTGATGCGGGCCAGGCTGTCGGCGGCCGAGCCGAGCGAGGATCCGGCGCCCGCGCCGCGGGCGGCGACCGAGGCCTGGGCCTTCTGAACCGACTCATTGACTTTCACGACGTCGACTTCACGACGCAAAGTCTCGACGCGGCGGTCAGTGGCGGTGATGGCCTGGTGAAGCTGGTCTTCGGCCTGACGCATGCCCTCGATCTGGGGCTCCTTCAGGGCGATGTCCTGCTCGAGATCGGCGATGCGCTGGGCCACCTGGCGGGCCAGGTCCATGTCGCCCTTGGTGACGGCGGCGCGGGCCGAGCCCTCGTACTTGGTCACCTGCTCGCGGAAGCTGGAGACTTCCTTTTCCAGGATGCGGCGACGGGCCACCAGGGTGGCCATGTCGTCGCGGGCCTTGCCCTGGGCGGTGTCGGCGTCGCGGATTTCCTGATCCAGGATCCGGATGGCGTTGGCGTCGACGACGGCGGCCGAGGCTTCATGCGCGCCCGCGCGGCCCAGGGTGAACAGCTTGCGCCAGATGGACATCGGTGAGTCTCCGGGAACGGTATTAGGCGGGGGTGAAGGACGAGCGCAGGTCGGAAGCGGCCTCGATGGCGTTCTCGGCCAGCACACGCAGCTCGATCAGGATGTCGTCCAGCGACGAAGACGGGGCCAGTTCGCCGAACAGCTCGTAATAGTCGCGGTCGCCGACCGTTCCGATGCCGAAGTTCGACAGCGGCACCAGCTTCTGTGCCTTGAGCAGGAATTCGTTGAAGGCATGGCGATCTTCCTGTTCGTCCACCGGCCACAGCAGGACCGAGGCGGCGATCTGATGGTCGCTGACGCTGACGAAGATCTCCAGGTCGCCCTGTTCGTGCATGGTGACCAGCAAGATGGGATCGGAGCCCTCGACGACACGGGCCGTCATGGCGTCGCTGAGACCATCCGAGAGGGCGGTTTGAAGCGAGCGAACAGTCCAGGCGGGGGTCGTCATCGGGTCGTGTCCTCCAAGGGATGGCGTTTCATACAAGATGGGAGGGCGAACGCCAGTCGTCGAGAGCATCGTCCGTTTGATAGGCATGACAAGTTGGTAATCGCGCAGCCCCTTTTGCGCGAGCGGCGCGCGTCGTAGAGGTAGAACGAGTCGCCACTGGGTCCGCTTTCGATGTTCAGCAAGCTTTTCGGACGCAAGGACACAGCGCCAACCGCGCCGGCCCTGCCCGCCATCCGCAATGTCACGCTGGGGCGGACCGTATGGCTCGACACCCTGGCCTGGCGGCGGTTCGGCGCCGACACCCGATTCTCGCTGGACCGCGACACGCTGGAGATTACGGCCCAGGGGCTGGTCGATCTCAAGGACGGCGGCTTCGTCCATCGCTTCTACACCGACGACCATCTGATGTTTCAGGCGGTTTCCGATGATCGCGAAGGTCAGCGCCTGACCGATGTGACCGTTTTCATGCCCTGGGACAGCGCCTATCCGGGCGGCCAAGCCGATCGCGACGCCTGGGCGGCGCGTCTGCGCGCCCGCACCTTCACCGCCAAGGGTCTGGACGAGTATCCTCGGCTGTGGTTCGGCGACGAGGCCGAAAGCCAGGACCCGGTGACCTTCTGGGAAGACCTGCACGACGACCGGGACGGTGTTCCCGATCGGCGGATCTATCAGACCTCCATGCTGTTCGCCCGCGATCTGCCGGACGAAGGGCGTGAATTGCTGCTCGCCATCGAGCAAGAGACCGAAGACCATGAGGTCTCGTTCGAGATCATGCTCGGCATCCCGCTGGAAGCCGGCGAATTCAAAGCCTGACTAGAGAGACGGAAACATCATGTTCGATCTTCACGGGTTCGCCGCCAGCGCCCTCGCCTTCCTGGTGGCCTTCATCGCCGCCGGCCTTTTCACCGTGGCCTTCAAGGTCATCTACCAGTGGGTGACGCCCTATCACGAGGGCACCCTGATCCGTGAAGGCAATGCCGCCGCCGCCTTGGCCCTCGGCGGAGCGCTTGTCGGCTATGTGCTGCCGCTAGCCTCGGCGCTGAGCCACACGGTTTCGCTGGTCGAGTTCTGCGCCTGGGCCGCTCTGGCCGGCGTGATCCAGATCGCCGCCTTCACCCTGATCCGGGTGTTGGTGATGAAGGACGTCGCCGCCCGCATCGAGCGTGGTGAACTGGCGGCTGGCGTCTATCTGGCCAGCATCTCCATCGCGGTGGGCCTTCTCAACGCCGCCTGCATGACGTCGTGAGCCGCGCCATGACCGATCAATCCCAATCCCTTCAAGCCAAGCCTCGCCTGAAGCGCTCGCGCAGCCTTACCCTGACTACCCTGATGGCCGGCGCAGCGGTGTCGATCACCGCCTGCGACAGCGCTCCCGCCGTAACCCAGTGGGGCGACCCGCCTGCCGCCGCGGCGGGCAAGGCCGTCGAGGCCCGCACCTTCACCAGCCTGGACGAATGCAAGGCCTCGGGCGATTTCACCGCCCAGCAGTGTGAAACCACCCTGGCCCAGGCCCAGAAGGACAGCGCCGAGAACGCGCCGAAGTTCAACGACCAGCAAAGCTGCGAGGAGCGCTACGGCGTCGATCAGTGCGTGCCGCGCTCAAGCCAGGGCGGCGGCAGCTTCTTCACGCCGCTACTGACCGGCTTCATCATCGGTCAGGCGCTGAACAACATGGGCGGCGGCTTCCGCGGCGCGCCGATGTACCGCGACCGCAACGGGTCCTATTACGGCGGCAACGGTTATCCGCTCTCGCGTGACTACGTCACCGGTCGCACGCGGGTGCGCTCGGAGAGCTTCGACGTCCCCCGCGCCAACGCGCCCACCCGGGTCCAGAGCCGCAGTTCAGTGATCTCGCGCGGCGGCTTCGGCGGCGGTCGCTCGTTCGGCGGCTGACGCCTAAGGCGCCGGCCTGGGTCGTGTCAGGTCGAAAGACACGCGAAACAGCCGCCCCGGTCGCGCCAGTTGGTAGGTGAA
Source organism: Caulobacter sp. DWR1-3-2b1 (assembly GCF_049895765.1). Taxonomy (NCBI): domain Bacteria; kingdom Pseudomonadati; phylum Pseudomonadota; class Alphaproteobacteria; order Caulobacterales; family Caulobacteraceae; genus Caulobacter; species Caulobacter sp. DWR1-3-2b1. The sequence goes on along the minus strand of NZ_JAFCSZ010000014.1, from coordinate 50,174 downwards.
AGCCTCTGCGCCCAACCCCAGCGACCAGACGTTGGTGTTGGACACGGCGCGATCCAGCCGCGTGAACAGGGCGCGCGACTCCGCATCGACCGGAAAGCTCTGCAAAGTGGCGGAGCCAACTTCGACGGTACCGCCGCCATAGCGTGACAGCTCGTCCTCGACGCCGTCGGCATGGCGGTGATCGTGCTTTAGACGCAGGCGTCCCTCCCCCACCCGGGTGATCACCCAGGTCCGCGAGCGATCCTCACCGACCCGGAAGGGAATGCGGATTTCCCGGGCGTCGCAGGCGGCCACGGTCATCACCAGTTCGGCCTTGCGGAACGAGTCGTCGATCGGATCGCCGGTCACGACCTGGCCCGTGAAGCTCTGGCCGCAGAGGCCAGCAAGCTGCTCGAAGAACCGGTCGGCGGCGGTCTGCGCCGACGCGGCCGTCGGAGCGGCGACCAGCCAAGCTATCGCGCAGAGCGCCATGATCGGTTTCATTCGCATCTCCTCTGGGTCGGCCAGCCGCCGGACGATTACCCACCGCCTGCGCGAAGGACGTGTGGGAGTGTCGATCGTCGCGTTGCACGGATCGCCACTGAGGCGGCGCACATCCGGCAATATTGCCACGAAATGCTCGAAGCGCGGCCAGATTCGGCGGCGGAGGTTATGGTTTTTCCGCGTTCAGTGCGTCGGTGATCTTTCGCTTGGCCATCTCGTATCGGCTCTCTCGGAGATGGGAATTGGGACTTGGCGACGCCTCGGCGCCGGCTTCTCGCGCCATGGTTTCCGCCGCAGCCTCATCGATTGCGCGCCGGAGCTCGTCCAATCGCCGGTCGGCGCTGGCCATGGCGGCCCAAAAGGCCTTGTCCTGAGGCGTGAGGTCCCACGGGACGCCCGCGTCGGGTTCGGAGGCGCCTGGCGAAACCTCCGGCCGCGCCGACGCAACGCCATTGTCGTCGCCCGGGGCAAGACCCTTGGCATCGTCCAGCACCACGCCAGGGGCCTTGAACAATGACGGACTAGGCAACGGCCTGGACCTTGCGTTTACAGTCGAGGAGCGCCGAATAGGTGAAGGTCACGACCCTGTCGGTCAGGCTGGAAACGTCGTCTTCAGCGAAGCCGTGATCGCGCGCCCAGATCTTCACGGCATGCTTGAGGATGCTCGCCGCAGGGTCGGAGGCGAGAGCTTCGGAAAAGGCGTCTTCGGCGATCTGGGGTTCCGTGAGGACGGCGGCGTCGAAAGACATGGCGAGGTTTCCTGATGCGACGGAAAAAGCCGCGTTCCGTTGGCGGCGCGACCTGAAATATGTTCGGGGAGCGGACCCGACCGAAGGGGGAGGTCGGGTCCTGAGGCGGCGAAACGGCCAGCGGTGGCAGGCCGTGTGCAGTGTAGGTCTTGGCGGCACTCCAACGATGGCGGTCGACAGAGAGGTTCGGCTGCCGCCCGGACTGTTGTCGTCACGGCCTACGCCCGGAACATGTCTCGAGCCGCCGGCGCATGATGTGCGGATTTGCACATCGCTCGACCATAGAACCGCGGGTTCATCCGCGTGGAAGTGGTCAGGCGCGCGTGAGATTGAAGATAGGGGTCGAAGGAAAGCCCTTGCGCCCCTGGGTGCGTCCTACATAGCCGCAACAAACGCGGTCGCCGTGAAAGGTCGCCAGCGCCCCGGCCAGGGCTTCGCTGACGCAGGCCGAGCCGGGCGCGACGTCCGGCTCGATGCGGGCGGCGACCACCACGTGAGCGCCGACCACGGCCGGGGCCTTGGTCAGCGGATTGGTGGTCAGATGCACGGGGCCATAGTGGCCGCCGATCCTGAGGCCAAGACTGCGCGGCAGGCCGAGGCTTCGAAGATCCAGCGCGCGATGGGCTTCCTGCAGAGCCAGGGCCGCGACGGCGGCGTCGATCGGCTGGTCGAAGACGAGAAAAAGACCGTCACCCCAGGTCTCGACGTGGAGTGGGCGGGCGTCGAGCTCTTCGATCACCTGCGCCATCCGCCCCATCACCGCTTCGATGAAAGCTGGGATCTGATCGTCGCGCAGCGCTCCGAACCCTTTCACGTCGGCGAAGAGCATGGCCTTCATGGCTCGCGAGTCGAGCCCGGCTGATCCCGACGCGGGAGACGGCGGCGGACGCCGAACCGAGATAACGACCTGCTGCCGGCGGCCCTTTGCCCAATAGGCCAGATCCACGGCCACACCGGACGGTCCCACGGCCGCGTGACCGTCCCACACCGCCACCTGCACCGCCTCGGTCGACAAGGTCTGGGCGCGCAACACCGCGCAACCCATCGCGATCTGGCTGGCATAGGCGAAGACCTGCTCGTCGCCGGCATAGGGATCCTGCGAGGCGTAGCGCACGGACGCGGCGCGGGCGAAGCAGCGCTCGAAGCGTTCGCTCCAAGCTGGCCCAAAGGGCGCGACCGACACCGCGATAAAGGATTCCAGGTTCACCGGCAGAACCAGATGCAGTTCGGCGCCCGCGTCCAGCAGGGCCTCCGCAAAAACGATGTCGGCCCCGGCGGCCAGACCGCCATAGGCGAAACCGATCCCCTGCTCGCGCACCGTGCGGTCGGCCTCGTCTCGCAGATCGCCGGCCAGTCCGTCGGTCAGGGCGCCTTCGCGCGAGGCGTCCAGGATGTGGCCGGTGAAGTGGGCGCAGGCCGGCGGCCGGAAGGGGGCCAGCCAGGCGGTATCGACGCCGGTCTCGCGGCACAACATTTCCAGCTGGCGCAGGGTCGAGGCATGGGCCGCGTAGGCTCGCGGCGCGCTGGCCTGGGCTTCGGCCAGAGCCTCGCGCGCGGCCTCCTGGCAGCCCGTCAGGAACAGCGCCTCGGCCCGGCTGGCGGCCTCGTAATAGGCGGCCTCCCCCGTCAGTCCCGACGGGGACGGAGCGATCATTGTCGCCGCCAGGGCCTGCGCACCCGCGCGATCTCCGGCGACGAGCGTCATCGTCGCGGCGTTGACCGCGCCGTAGAGACCGCCAAAGCGCTGGAAGAGGGCCTGGTAGCGACGGGCCGAGGCTCTGGCGAAAGCCGTCCGACGCGGACCGCGCGCGGCAAGGGCGACATCCTTCAGAAGTCGCGCGCCCAGGGCGATCGCGTCGGGATCGTCATCGACCCGATCCAGCCCGAGGCGAACATATTCGGTACGCGCGAAATCGCTCGCTCCCGCCCTCGCCAGGCAAAGCACCGCCTTGTAGGCGATCTCGCGCGACGCATCCCCCGCCTCCAGGGCGGCGCGGGCGATGTCATAGGCGGCGAGGATCTCGCCGCGCTGGATCAGCGCTGCGAGGTCTCTATCGACAACCGCCGGCTCGATCAGGGAACCCTGCCCGTGCCGTTCTCGATCTTTGGATCCAGGGTGATGTGCTGATCATGCGAGTCGGCCATGAAAAGGCTGTATTCATACTCGCCCATCCGGGCGCATTCGTAGATGATCTTGAAGCACGAGCGCGGGGCCAGTGACGTGTCGAGCCATTGCGTGACCCAGACAAAGCTCGAAAAGTTCAGCCCGAAATCGTCCTTGATGGAGATAGGCCGCCGCTGGAACTTCCAGCCAGCGCCGACGAGGGTGTCGCTGAGCCTGAAGACCAGTTCGCAACGTTGACTCAGGCCCATCGACAGCGGAGTCGGGTTCTCCGGATCGAGGACGTTCATGAAGTTGATGTTGTCGGCGATGCCGACGACCAGTTCGACGACGCGGGTCGGTGTTGATTCTTTCATTTGGGGTCCCCTTGACCTGTGGCGCCAGCTAGAGGCGACTCTCGCCAAAATGCAAGAAACCCGGGATGTGCGTAACCTTGCGCCTTCAGATCTCGCACGATAGCGGCGGCCAGGTCGCGTCGCCCCTGGGCCACGTGCGCGCGCGCCAGAATATCGAGGCCGACGGGCGAAAGCGATCCGCGCCGCAGCGCCAACGCTGACACTGCCGCGGCGGATCGCTCCGACGCCAGATAGGCGACGCCGTAGAGAACGGCTCGCTCCGACATCGCCTCGCGCGAGCCCGGCGCGGCGTCCAGGCGATCCCGCAGCGCCAGCGCCAGGCGTTTGGCGAGCGGCCCGTCGTTCCCGAGACGCGCCAAATGGATCGCCTGCTGTTCAAGACGCCCGTCCAGGTCGACGCGCCAGGTGTTGGCCTCGTCGCCCGTCCGCAGCTTCGCCAGGATCGCAGCGGCCTCGGCATGGGCGCTACGCGCCTGGACCGGCTGGCCAGACCAGGCAGCGAGGTCGACGGCGTCCATTTGCCCGGCCAGCAAGAATTCCAGCCATTGCGTGTTTGTCGGGTCCAGAGCCACTAGTTCGCGCAAGCCTCGCATGGCGCCGCCCGACCGGGTGCGCGCCTGCGCCACTCTCCCCAGATCCAGCTCCAGACGCGCGAGCGCCAACTGAGCGCCCAGGCTGCGAGCGGCCAGCGGCTTGTCCGCGGGCGCCTTCGCCGAGGTCTGGGCCAGGAGGTTCGCAGCGCCCTCGCGCTCGGCATAGGCTTCGCGAGGACGACCCAGCTTGACCAGGGAGTCGGCCACCCAGGCATGGGCGTCCACAGCGTCGACCACGCGGTCCTGGTTGTCGGGGTCCCGGGCGCGTTCGGCTTCGAAAGCGGTCAACGCGGCGCGGAAGGTTGTCAGCGCCTCCTGCGCCCGTCCCTGCTCCAGCAACAGAGTGCCGAGATTGCTACGGGCATAGGCGACCTCCAGCCGCCAGTCGGCGCGCGCCGGGTCGAGTGCGACAAGGGTTTGGGCCAACTCGCCGTACCGCTTGAAGCCATGCTCGGCCCCGGCGACGTTGCCCTGGCGCCATTCCATATAGGCCAGCCAGTAGACGTTTTGCGCTTCTTCGAAGATGCGCTCGCCGTTGCCGGGAGCGCGGACGGCTAGTTCGTGGGTGGTGGATGCGGCCTGACCGAAGGCGTCGCGGGCGCCGACCAGATCGCCGCGCCGCACCCGGATCGTGCCCAGCAGCGTCTGGGCCTTGGCGCGTTGGGTCAGTGCCCTGTCGTCGAGCTGATCGGTGCGCGACTTGCCATAATAGGCCAACACCCTGGCGCCCACGCCGTCCAGGACGTCCAGCCGCCCCACCGGTTCCAATTTCTCGCGCAGATCGCCCAACATATAGGCCACGAGGGCTTCGGTCTCGTCGCGCTGGTCGCGGGCGATCTGACGTGACTTCAGGGTGACCAGGGTCATCGCCCCCATGGCGATGGTCACCATCAACGCCGCGGCGGTGAAGCCCGCCATCAGTCGCATGCCGCGGCGGGCGTCGCGCTGGACCAGTTGGTCGAGGCTGACGTCCAATAGCTTCGCCACGATCTTCAGCCGCGACAGCCGCAGCCCGTCGCCGTCGCGCCTAGGATCCACGGCCAGCGGTTCGGCGCCCGGCGGCAGCCCCGCGAGCAACGCCGGCGGCAGTGTCTCGGTCAGCGACGTTCCTGCTGGCGTCGCTGGCGCGATCACGCAGATGATCTGGCCGAGCCCGTGGTTCTTCAGGAAATAGGCCACCTCCTGGTCCACCCAGTGCGAGCTCGCCGAGGCGGGGGAACATAGCAAGATCAGGGCGTCCGAGCGGTCCAGTGCGTCACGGATCACCTCGCCCAGGTCGGGCGAGGCGCTCAGCTCGTCGCGGTCCCGGAAGATCGGCCTTAGCCTCTGGGCTGACGCAGCACCGCCAGTCGTGGTCAAGCGGCGCGGCGCACGGTAGGTCTCCAGCGCGCGATGAACCCATCCGGCGGCTTTGCGGTCTTGGTGGCTGTAGCTGATAAAGGCGCGGTACCGCGGTCGGCTATCCATTCGTCGTCCCCAGATCGACTGTGCAGGAGCGTTCTCGATGGCCGTGATTCCCCCCTCTCCCCCGCTCGCTCCCAGCCATAGGCCGATCACGCCGGCATCTGAAGGCGACTATCGCGCCAACAGGCTTTTCCGGCACATGGCGCCCGACGAAATCGAGGCCTTGGCTCCACGGATCGAACATCTTCACTATGGCAAGGGAGAGCTTATCGTCCAACGCCTGGATGAGAGCGGCGGCATTCATCTGTTGCTGAAGGGCGCCTTGCTGGCCAACCAATACGCCCGTTCGGGCCGCGAGGTCGGCTATCGGCGTATTCCGGCGGGAAGCTATTTTGGCGAAATCTCGGCGATCGACGGCTTGCCGCGTTCGGCGAACATCGTGGCGCTGGAAGACGTGCGCCTCGCCCGGCTCCCTCAACCCCTGATCCGGACTCTTTTCGAAAGATCACCCCATTTCATGCGGGCGATCCTGGAGGACCTGGCCAGCCTGACGCGCTCGCTCACCGATCGCTTGTTCGAACTGAACGCCGTCTCGGTCGCCTGTCGCGTCGACATCGAGCTTTTGCGCATGGCGACCTCGGCCGGCGGCGACGGCCAACAGGCCACGATCCATCCCTGCCCCACCCATGCCGAGCTGGCCGTTCTGGTTGGCAGCCAGCGCGAGGTGGTGACCCGCGAACTGAACCGCCTGGCCAGCCTTAAGATCATCTCCCAGACCGGTCGCACTCTGCGGATTCTCAACCTTCCGGCCCTTGCCGACGAGATCGAACGCATCGGCGGAGAAGCCTAGTCTGGCCGACGCGCCACCTACGAGATCATTCCTGAAGGAAACGCCGCACCTCGCCAGCGAAGTCTTCTACGCCGCCCGGAACGGTTTTGGGCGGGACGCGAGCGTCCTCCGGGCATCAATTGATCGCGCCCATCCGTAGCTGCAACTGCGCAGAGCCAAAGGGCGTTGCATCCGAAATGCATGCCCGAGCCAAGCCCATCTTGGGCGCCCGACACCATGACGGGGGCCGGCACATGGGGCTGCCATATGAACCCGACGGCATTACTCGAAATGGACTCGCCGGAGGGATGGCTCGTCGCGATCGCCCGAGCCAAAGATCGGTCGGCTTTTGCGGCCCTGTTCTGTCACTTCGCACCCCGTCTGAAGACTTATCTTTTGCGCCGGGGTATGCCCGAAGGAGTCGCCGAAGAGTTGGTTCAGGAAACAATGTTGCGTGTATGGACCAAGGCCGATCAGTTCGATCCCGCCCGGGCTAGTGCCGCAGCGTGGATTTATTCGATAGCCAGAAATCTGCTGGTGGACACCCTCAGGCGAGAGCATGGCTCCGGCGATAATCGGATCGGGGAGCTGAGCGCCGGTTGCGATACGCCCGAGGACGAGTTGGGCGCCGCACAAAGCGACGAGCACTTGCACACGGCGCTGGGGCGCATCCCAAACGACCAAGCCGAGCTTTTGCGGCTATCGTTTTTCGAAGAGCGCTCTCACGCCCAGATCGCCAACCGCCTCGTGATCCCCTTGGGTACAGTGAAGTCTCGGCTGCGACGCGCGACCGCCCAACTAAGACTGGCGCTGGGCGCAACCCATTGAATGCTCCAGTTCATCCCGCGCACGTCTGGCTCGCGCAATACGCCGCGGCCGCGCTCGAAGCAGGACCTGCCCTCGTCGTCGCATCGCACCTGGAAACGTGCTTGTCCTGCCGCGCGACGGTTCAAGCGCTGGATGAGACCCATGCCTCCGCTCTGGACGCTCTGCCGCCAGCAGCCTTGTCGCACGATGCGTTGCATCGAACGCTGCTCCGTATCGATTCCCCCCGCCAGGATCCTGAGCCGTCACTCACGCGATCCAGGTTAGGCGACGTGCTGCTTCCGTCAGCCCTCGCTGAGGCGCAGTTCCACGCGCGACGGTGGATGTCTCCCGGTCTGTGGGCGGCTCACCTCAAGGCTGGGCGACAGGGCGACTGGCGGACGTTCATCCTCCGCGCGCCCGCAAACACGACAATTCCCCTGCATGAGCATCGCGGCGACGAACTGATCGGCGTGCTGCAGGGCGCCTTTCAGGATGGGCAGACCTATCGCGCAGGAGATTTCGCCACCAACATCAATGGCAGCGCCCATGCCATGCGTGTCGAGGGCGACGGGCCATGCGTGTGTTTCATCGCGGTCCGCGGCGCGTTGCAGTGGCGCGGCTGGTCGCGGGCAATCGGGCCCATCCTTGGGATATGACCGAGGCAACGGGCACGGAACGGTTGTTGGGAGGACATGATCCTCCCCTAATCCATATCAAGGGCTCACCGCCCGCCCGAAGCCGCCGGCGGGCCGGACGATCGGCAGGCATTGTGCTTGCCAGCCTGGCCGGGCATCTGCTGGTCTCGCTCATCCTTCTGCGCCCCGATCTGCCGGAACCGCCCCGTCTTCTCGATGACATCGGCTCGATCGACGCTTCACTCATCGATGGGGTCAGCGCCGCGCCCGAGGCGCCGAAGACCGCCGTTGCGCCGCGCCCAAACTCACCCGAGCAAGATCAAGCGGTACAGACACCACCCCCGCCGGACATTTTGTCCCTTGTCACCGGCCTGCTGTCGTCCGTCACCCCCACCGCCGAGCCCCAATCGGCGCCTCAGCCCGACCCTGCCGCGCATGTCGCGATAGCAGCCGCCACAACGGCGACGGCAGCGTCGGGGCAGAGGTGCAAGCTGGGGGAATGGCTGCAGGGCGCTCTGCAGCAAGACGAACAGATTGGGCTCGCGCTTGCCCGGATACCGCGACCATCACGCTCGGTGGCCAACGCGCTGATGCTATGGGACGGGTCGTGGGTCGAAGCGCCGGGCGCCGGCGCGGGCTTGCTGGTGATCCGTGGCGCGATCCTGTCGGGCGTGCAGTCGGCTCCGCAGCCCTGCAGGACTGAACTGATGACAGGGCCGGTCCTGATCACCCTGAACGACCCATCCGGCGCCACGCTGCTGGCGATAGGATCGGGCCAGTGGCGGTGGGATGATCTTCTGTCGGACGGCGGCGGCTCCGCGCCATGACGCGTCCTGGTGGCCCACGCTGGTCAAGGCCATTTTTTTGTTTCGGCTGTGACATATTTTCGCACACGCCGAGATCCAATGCATCGCGACCTTCGTAGAAAGCTTTGACCTCGCCGCTAGACCGGAGAGGAGCGCATCCGCGTAAAGCTTAGCGAGGGCAACATGAAAAGACGTTCTGGATACCTCTTGGGAACGGTGGCCTGCGCCGCCCTAGTGTCTATCGCGAGCCCCAGCTTGGCCTCGAGCCACCGCGAAGCGCCCAATCTCACCAAGATGTCGAAGGTCGACTCGACCGACCTCTACATGTTCCGTAGCTATGAGCCCGGCCGCGCGGCTTTCGTGACGCTCATCGCCAACTTCCAGCCTGGCCAAAACCCCGGCGACGGCCCGAACTATTATACGATGGATCCGGACGCGATCTACGAGATCCACATCGACAGCGACGGCGACGCCAAGGAAGACCTGACCTACCAATTCAAGTTCACCAACACCCTGCGCAACGGCGGCAAGGGTATCACGCTGAACATCGGCGGCAAGGAATTGCCAATCGCCCTGCGTCAGGCCGGCCAGATCACCCTGGCCGACGATCCGGACCTGGGCGAGGTCGAGGACTACACCCTCACCCAGATCACGGGCGATCGTCGCTCGGGCACCCGCGCCTCGGTCGCCAACGCCACGGGCGGCGCTACGACCTTCCGCAAGCCCTTCGACAACGCCGGCAAGAAGACGCTTCCGGACTACCCGGCCTACGCCAACCAATACATCTACAACATCACGGTGCCGGGTTGCGCGACGCCAGGCCGGGTATTTGTGGGCCAGCGCGCCGAAGCCTTCGCGGTCAATATCGGTCCGACCTTCGACCTGATCAATTACGTGCCGATCGACGGCGCCTCCTTCCCGGGCGGCATCACCCAGAGCCGCGACAACGACGACTTGGTCGGCAAAAAGAACGTCACCTCGATCGCGCTGGAACTGCCGATCTCCTGCGTGACCGGCACGGGCAATGGCGTCATCGGCGCATGGCAGACCGCCAGCCTGCCCCAGGCGCGGCTGCTCAATCCCAAGGCCAGCTACGCCTCGATGAGCCAGTCGGGCGGCGCCTATACTCAGGTGTCCCGCCTCTCAGCGCCGCTGGTCAACGAGCTGGTGATCGGCCTGCCGCAGAAGGATACCTTCAACGCCGCTAAGCCGACCGGCGACGCGGCCCTGGCCGACTACGTCACCAATCCGACGTTCCCGGCCATCGTCGATCTGTTGTTCCGCGCACCCATCAACGCAACCCTGGGCACGAGCTTCACCAATATCGCGCCTTCGAACCTGCCGCGTAACGATCTGGTCGCCGCCTTCCTGACCGGCATCAAGACGCTGAACCAGCAGAAGACCGTGACGGCCTCGGAAATGATGCGTCTGAACACGGCCATCAACCCGACCCCGCGCGACCAGCAGAAGACCCTCGGCGTCGCCGCCGACGATCTGGCCGGCTATCCCAACGGCCGCCGGCCGGGGGACGACGCTGTCGACCTGACCCTGCGCGTCGCTATGGGACGGCTCTGCTATCCCGTGCCGATCAACGGCGTCCAGACCGACCTTGGCCTTTGCAAGCCCGCCGATGCGCCAGTGGGCAACGCGCCCCTGACCGACGGCGCGCCGATCAGCGCCACCGAGTTTCAGAACGTCTTCCCCTATCTGAACTCGCCGCTGTCCAACTCGCCGCGCACCGCCGCGCCGCATTCGTGAGGATGACGCAATGAAGCGATCACTTTTCACGGGCGCGGCTATCGTCGCTCTCGCGGTCGGACTTTCTGCATGCGGCGGCGGCGGCAACAACGACGTCGCTGTCACACAACCGCCGTCGGCCAAGTTCGAAGATCAGTTCGGGGCCAGCTTCGGCATGGCTTTCCGAGCCGATCCCAATACCGAAGCGCGGGACATCGCCTCTGGCGACATAATCGCGCCCAACCTGACGGCCGAACCTGTCACGCTTCAGGGAAGCTGAATTGCGCGCGACTGTAGTGTCTCGCAAAGTGGGTGTCGCCGGCGGTTCACGCCGCCGGCGAGGTCCTCTGGGTCTTTGCGGCGCGCTCGTCCTTGTGACGAGCGCGAGCGCGAGCCAATGCCTGTCTCAAGTTCTGGAAATCGCCGACGACGGCGCGGTGATCACCTACGCCGCGCCGACGCGGTTCTACCAGGACGGCGCCTCGCCGATCGCCTCCTCCAGCCAGAGTGCGGTCGCTGAGAGCGCGCCAACCTCGGCGCGAGACGGCGCGCCCGACATCGCGCGCCTGATCGCGGCGGCCGCCAGTCGCCACGCCGTCAGCGCCGACCTGATAACCGAAGTCGCCCGGCGCGAGTCAGGCTTTCGCCAGACCGCCGTCTCCAACCGCGACGCCGTGGGGGTCATGCAACTGACCCAGGGCGCGGCCCGCGAGGTCGGCGTCGATCGCCACGATATCGGCCAGAACATCGACGGCGGCGCGGCCTATCTGCGCCGGATGCTCGACCGATACGGCGGCGACGTGTCCCTCGCCCTTGCCGCCTACAACGCCGGCCCCGGCGCGGTGGACCGTTATCGCGGCGTGCCGCCCTACCGGGAAACCACAGCCTATGTCAGCGCGATCCTGACGCGGCTGGCACAGCGCGCCCTCGCCGACACCTCTTCTCTGCTCGTCAATCGCTAGGAGCCCCGAGCATGCGCCTGTCCCTCAAAAACCAACTCGCCGCCGGGCTGGTCCTGATCGCCAACACCTCGGTCGCCCACGCGCAGAACCTCGACCCCGCAGGCTCGAATGTCATCGTCGGGGCCCTGTCGTGGATGCAGGGAACCTTGCTGGGCACCGTCGCAACGGTCGCCGCAGTCATCGCCATCGCCGCTGTCGGCTTCATGATGCTCACCGGCCGGCTGAACTGGCGCTACGGAGCCACCGTGATCCTCGGGTGCTTCATCCTGTTTGGCGCCGGCGCGATCGTTTCCGGCATTCGCCAGTCCGCGACGGGCTTCTGACCGGTGGCCGCGCAGTTACATCGCGATCCAGTCTTCGGCGCCCTGACCCGGCCGCAGATGTTCGCCGGCGTGACCTATAATTTCTTCGTGCTCAACGCGATTGTCACCGCCGAGCTGTTCCTGATCACCAAGTCGTTCTGGGCTCTGCTCGCCGCGCTGGTCGTCCATGCCGTGGGCTACGCCGCCTGCCTGAAGGAGCCGCGGATCTTCGAGCTGTGGCTGACCCGCGTCAGTCGTTGCCCGAGGGTCCGGAACTGGTCGGTCTGGCGCTGCAACTCGTATCGCCCGTGAGCCAGGCCCCCGACAACCGTCCAAAGGCCCGCCGCGCCCGCCCGCAACATGAGGCGCGCGCCGGCGCCCGCCTGCCCTATGCTCGCCACGTCGACGATGCGACCTTGATCACGCGGGACGGCCTGCTGATGCAGGTCATCCATCTGGCAGGCCTGCCCTTCGAGACCGCCGACACCGAGGAGCTGAACTACCGCTTGGCCCTGCGCGAAGGCGCCTTGCGGGCCTTCGCCAGCTCGCGCTTCGCGATCTATCACCACGTTGTCCGCCGCGAGGTCGTCCCCGCCAGCGAAGGTGTGTTCGACGACGATTTCAGCCGAACGCTCGACGAGGCCTGGAAGCTGCGTCTGGGCGCCAAGAAGCTCTATGTGAACGAGCTGTTCGTCACCCTAGTGCGTCGGCCGGTCCAGGGCCGCGTCGGTCTGATCGAAGGTGCGCTGCGGGCAATCACTGGCGGCGGCTCGGCCCAGAGCGCCGCGGCCTTCGCCGTGGAACAGCGCGAGCTGAACGGCGCGCGCGACGCCCTGCTGGCCAGCCTGGCCCCCTATGGCGCGCGGCTGCTGTCGGTCTATGACACGCCCGCCGGACCCTGCTCCGAACCGCTGGAGTTCCTGTCCACCCTCTACAATGGCGAAATGCGGCCGGTGCTGCTGCCCCATGCCGACCTGGGCGAGCACATCCCCTATCGCCGCGTGAGCTTCGGCGCCGAGACGGTAGAACTGTCGCGCGGCGGCGCCCTGGAGCGGGGGTTCGCGGCCCTGATATCGATCAAGGATTACCCGCCCCAGACCACCGCCGGCATGCTGGACGATCTCCTGCGCCTGCCGCACGAACTCGTCGTCAGCCAGAGCTTCGCCTTCGTCGATCGCCAGGCGGGCCTGGACCGAATGAATCTCGCCCTGCGCCGCATGCGCGCCTCCGACGAAGAGGCCGTGTCGCTACGCCAAGGCCTGGCCCAGGCCAAGGACGATGTTTCCGTCGGTCGCGCCGCCTTTGGCGAACACCACCTCACGGTCATGATCCGTTCGGCCTCCATCGAAGGGCTCGACGCGGCCGTGGCCGAGGTTCAGTCCAGCTTTACCGAGATGGGGATCATCGCCGTGCGCGAGGACGTCAATCTCGAAGCCGCGTTCTGGGCGCAGTTTCCAGGCAACTTCAAGGACATCGGTCGCCGCGCCCTGATCTCTACCGCCAACTTCGCCGGCTTTGCCTCGTCGCACAATTTCCCGACCGGCCAGGCCCGGGCCAACCACTGGGGTCCGGCGGTGACGCTGCTGGAAACCACCTCGGCAGGCCCCTACCACTTCAATTTCCACAAGGGCGACTTGGGCAATTTCACCATCATCGGGCCGTCGGGCTCGGGCAAGACCGTGGTGCTGAGCTTCCTTCTGGCCCAGGCTCGGAAGTTTGATCCCCGGATCATCTTCTTCGACAAGGACCGGGGCGCGGAGATCTTCCTGCGGGCGATCGGCGGGCGCTACGAGGCGATCCGCCCTGGCCATCCGACCGGTTTCAATCCGCTGCAGCTGGACGACACGCCCGCCAACCGCGCCTTCCTCACCGACTGGATCGCCCGGCTGGTCGCCCAGCCCGGCGAAACGCTGAGCACCGACGACATCGACCGGGTCAAGGAAGCGGTCGACGCCAATTTCGACCAGCAACCCGACTTCCGGCGACTGCGCTATTTCGCCCAGCTGTTCCGCGGCGACCGCCGCCCCCAGAGCGCCGATCTGGCGGCGCGTCTCAAGCCCTGGTGGGGCGATGGCGAGCGCGCCTGGCTGTTTGACAATCCGCGCGACGGTCTCGACCTGGAGGCGCGCACCCTGGGCTTCGACATGACCCAGATCCTGGACGAGCCCGCCCTGCGGACGCCGGCCATGATGTACCTCTTCCACCGCGTGGAGCAGCGGCTGGACGGCGATCCGACGGTGATCGTCATCGACGAGGGCTGGAAGGCCCTGGACGATGAGGTGTTCCTGGCGCGCATCAAGGATTGGGAAAAGACCATCCGCAAGCGCAACGGCCTGGTCGGCTTCGCCACCCAGAGCGCCCAGGACGCGCTGGAGAGCAAGATCGCCAGCGCCATCATCGAACAGGCCGCCACCCAGATCTTCATGGCCAACCCCAAGGCCCAGGCGAAGGACTATTGCGAAGGCTTCGGGCTGACCGAGCATGAGTTTGGCTTGGTGCGCGGCCTGCCCGACACTGCCCACTGCTTCCTGATCAAGCATGGCGCCGACAGCGTGGTCGCCCGGCTCAACCTGTCGGGCGAGCCCGATTTGCTGACAGTGCTGTCGGGTCGTGAGCGCACCGTACGCCTGCTCGACACCCTGCGCGAAGAGCTGGGCGAGGACCCCGCCGTCTGGCTGCCCCGCCTGCTGGAGAAGGCATGATGGCCGGCTTCTGCCCCACTCCCGAAGCCGATATTGGCATGGTCCAGGGCCTGCTCGGCTCGGTCGATTGCAATGTCCGGGTCATGGCCGAGATGGGCTATGGCGCCCTGGCGCAACCGGGCTCGCCCTTCGCCCCGGCCCTGACCGCGATGCTGACCCTCTATGTCGGCTTCCTGGGCTTTCAGCTGCTGCTCGGGCGCGGATCGCTGCGGGTCGGCGACCTCACCGTCACCGTCCTGAAGATCGGCGTGATCCTGGCCCTCGCCACCAGCTGGCCGACCTATCAGAGGGTGGTGTTCGACGTCCTGTTCCTGGGGCCGCAGCAGTTGGCGACCTCGATGCTCGACGCGGTCCAGCCGCCCGGCTCGGCGCTGCGCGGCAATCCGTTCGACGGCTTGCAGGTGGCCTATGACGAGATGCAACGCGCCGCCGCCTTCTATAGCCGCAGCAGCGTGGGCCTCGCCTCACCCCTGCAAGGCGGCTCGGCGGGCGCGGCCTTTGCCTTGAACGCGGCGTCACTGATGATGCTGGTCACCAGCTTAGGCGTGATGCTGGCGGCCAAGATCGTGCTGGGGCTGCTGCTGGCGCTGGGGCCAATCTTCGTGGCCTTGCTGCTGTTCGACGCCACCCGGGGCGTCTTCGAGGGCTGGCTGCGCGCCTGCGTCGCCTTCGCCCTCGCGCCCTTGCTGGCGACCCTGAGCCTGATCGTCCAGCTGATCCTGATCGAGCCCCATCTGCTGCGCCTGGCTGAGATGCAGGCGACCGGCCTGACGGATCCGGCCCCGGCCAGCGCCATCTTCCTGCTGACCCTGGTCGCGACCGGTGTGGCCGTGGCGCTGATGGCGGCCACGGCAATCGTGGCGACAGGCCTTCGCCTGCCATGGTCGCAACGCCAACAGGCCTCAAACACGGCGACCGGCGCCTTGGCCACACCACTCCATGCTCAGCCCGCTCAAGCGGCGGCCGCTGCCAGGATGGAGGCCCAGCCGCGCGTTGCGGCCGTCGCCGCCGCCGTCACCGCTCAGGACCGGCGTGAAAGTCTTCGTGTCGTGGCCGA
Source organism: Caulobacter sp. DWR1-3-2b1 (assembly GCF_049895765.1). NCBI lineage: Bacteria > Pseudomonadati > Pseudomonadota > Alphaproteobacteria > Caulobacterales > Caulobacteraceae > Caulobacter > Caulobacter sp. DWR1-3-2b1. Next base: position 34,630 of record NZ_JAFCSZ010000014.1, on the reverse strand, counting down.
GGACGCTGGTCCGCGGCGGATGTCGACGGGCCAACGACGCGACGAGACCGGAGGCGGCGTCTCGGTGGGCACGCCGATCGGACAGGCCTACCGCCGGGCCGCCCAGCCTCGGCGCGCGGCAAGTAATGTGCGGAGGGATCGATGAAACTGGACAAGCCTCCGAAGCCGGACCGCGACGCCTACTACGCCCAGGCCACGTCCTGGTCGCAGGACGTCAACGGCGCCTTGCGCGCCTCGCGTCGCCTTGCATGGATCGTGGCGGCTGGAGCCGGCGCCATCGCGGTCCTCGAAGCCATCGCCCTCGTCAGCCTGGCGCCGCTCAAGACGGTGGTGCCTTACACGATCACCGTCGATCGCCAGACGGGCTATATCGAAACCGCCCAAGGCCTGCGCCCGGGAACCCTCTCGCAGGACGCCGCCGTCACCCAAGCCTTCCTGGCGCAATATGTCATGGCGCGTGAAGGCTATGACGTGGTCGATCTGCAGGCCACCTATCGCAAGGTCGCACTGTGGTCGGCCGGCGACGCCAAGACCGACTATCTGCGGGCCATGGCCGTCGCCAATCCGGTCAGTCCGATGAAGCTCTATGGCCCCACCACCATCGTGCAGCCGGTGATCAAGAGCATCTCTCTGCTGTCGCGCAACAGCGCCCTGGTGCGGTTCGACGCCGAAAAGCGCCAGAACGGCGCGGCGACGGGCGAGCGGACGGCCTACGCCGCCGTGGTTGGTTATCGCTATACCGGCGCGCCGATGCGCATGGGTGATCGCTTCCTCAACCCGCTCGGATTCCAGGTCACCTCCTATCGCCGCGACTCCGAGATGATCGGCTCGACCGCCGCCTCGCAGGGCGTGCGGTGATGAAGGCCGCGATCTTCTTGTCAGCCATGGCTCTCGCCGGCGCGCCGATGGCGGCCGAGGCCGCGGTCGTTCCCAGACCGGGTCACGCCGATCCGCACATCCAGACCGTGGAATACGACCCGAACCAGACCGTCATTCTCAGCGGCGTGCTGGGCTTCCAGCTGATGCTGGAATTTGCGCCAGACGAGCGGCTGGAGAACGTCTCGATCGGCGACTCCCTGGGCTGGCAGGTCACGCCCAATCGCAAGGCCAACCTGCTGTTCCTCAAGCCGATCGAACGCCGCGCCACCAACATGGTCGTGGTCACCAGCCAGCGCCGTTACACTTTCGACCTTCGTGTCGCCGCCAAGGGGGCCAGCGCCGCTCGCGCCGCCTATGTAGTTCGCTTCCTCTATCCGCAGGCCGCCGTGGCGATGGCCGCCATCGACCCGCCGCCGGAACTGCGGCCGGAAGAGGTCAACACCGCCTATTTAGTCACGGGCTCGACCGAGAGCATGCCCGCCAGGGTCTTCGACGACGGCCGCATGACCTATTTTGCCTGGGCCCCGCAATCGGCCGTTCCGGCGATCTTTGCGGTCGGCTCCGACGGCAAGGAAAACTTGGTTAATCACGGCGTTCGGCACGGCTACACCGTGGTCGAGCAACTGGCCGGGCGCTTTGTGCTGCGCAACGGCAAGCTGGTGGCGACCGTCGACAACAAGGCCTATGGCGCGCTCGCGCCGGCCGCCCGGAGCGCGCGATGACCAGATCACCCGATCGCGTCGAATACGCGCCGCCGCCCGCCGACGACCTGACCTTGGCATCGACCGAGGCCGATCCCGTCGTCGGCGTCGAAGGCCGGAGCCTCAATCCAGTCTGGATCCTTGGGGGCTTCGCGGTGCTGGCCATCGTGCTCTTCATGTGGCTGAACGCCAGCCGGCTGGAGCGCGCCAAGCCAACCATGGCCATGTCCGCCGAGTCCGGCCGGTTCATCGCCGAGCCGCCGCCGCTGCAACTGTCGGCGATCCCGGTGGCCATGACCGGTCCCGCCGCGTTCAGCGATCTGCCAACCCAGGTCGGTATGCCGCCCCCACCGCCGTTTCCGGTCAATCCGGCCCTTTATGTAGACAATGCGTCGCCACGCGCCTCAACCGGACCGTCAGGCGATGTGATGGCCCGGCTCCGCGCGCCGGCCGTCGTCGTCGATCTCGGCGTCGCCGCCGCCCCTGACCGTACGATGTTGGCCCAGGCCACTGGCGGCGCGCCCGCCTTGGGAGCCGCAGCCGGCGCTCAGGCGGGGCCGCGCCTGAACGAGAGCGAGGCCTTCGCTGCGCGGGTCGGCGACGAGAGCCCGGAGAGCGCCCGCGCCACGACACTACGCAATCTCTCCTCCCTCGCGCCGCAAGGCACGATCATTCCTGGCGTGCTGGAGACGGCGATCAATTCGGACCTGCCGGGCTTCACCCGCGCCGTGGTCAGTCGCGATGTGCTCAGCTTCGATGGCAAGTCAGTGCTGATACCGCGCGGCAGCCGCCTGATCGGCCAATACAAGAGCGCCGTGGCCTTGGGCCAGTCGCGCGCCTTTATCATCTGGACCCGAGTGATCCGCCCCGACGGGGTGTCGATCCAGATCGGCTCGCCCGGCACCGACGCCCTCGGCCGCGGCGGACTGCAAGGCGATGTCGATCGGCACTTCTTCCGGCGCTTCAGCGGCTCGATCCTGTTGTCGGTGCTGAACGCCGGCGTCGCCTCCGTGGGCCAGACCGCCTCCACCCAGATCAGCATCGGCTCGCCCGGGGCCGCCGCCGGCTTGGCCAGCTCGGCGCTGCAGGGCGAAGCCATTCCGCCAACGATCAAGGTGCCGCAGGGCGAGGCCATCCGCATCTTCGTCTCGCGCGACCTGGATTTCTCGGGCGTGGAGCCGATCAGATGAGCGCCGACTCCGCCACCGTCTATCTGCGGACCTATCTGGCGCCTCTGGCCTTTCTGCTGGAGCGCGCCGAGGTCACCGACATCTTCATCAACAAACCCGGCGAGGTGTGGGTCGAGACGGTTCTGGGCTCGATCGAGCGCCATCTCGCGCCTGAACTGGACGAGACTACCCTGTGGCGCCTGGCCCGCCAGATCGCCAGCTTCTCAAACCAGGGCGTCAACCGCGAGCATCCGCTGCTGGCGGCGACCCTGCCCAGCGGCGAGCGCGTGCAGATCATCGCGCCTCCGGCCACGCGCGGCGACATCGCCATCGCAGTGCGCAAGCACGTGGTCGCTAATCTGAGCCTGGAAGACTACGACCGCTCCGACGCCTTCGCCCACGCCCGCACTGACGGTCGCTCTGACAGCGAGGCTCTGGACCGCGATCTGCGCAGTCTACTCGACGCCCGCAATATGGCCGGCTTCCTGCGGGCGGCGGTAAAGGGCCGCAAGAATATCATCGTCTCGGGCGGCACCTCGACCGGCAAGACCACCTTCCTCAACGCGCTCCTGAAGGAAGTTCCGCGCGAGGAGCGCCTGATCCTGATCGAGGACGCCGCCGAGGTTCAGCTGGACCATCCCAACGCCATCGGCCTGGTCGCCGTGCGAGGCGAAACCGGCGAGGCCAAGGTCACGACCGAGGATCTGGTCCAGGCCTCGTTGCGCATGCGGCCCGACCGGATCATCCTGGGCGAACTGCGCGGCAAGGAGGCCACCAGCTTTCTGCGCGCGGTCAACACCGGCCACCCGGGCTCGATCACGACCCTGCACGCCGACAGCCCCGCGGGGGCCGTCGATCAGCTGAGCCTGCTGGTGCTGCAGGCCGGCCTGCAGCTCAGCCGCGCCGAGATCGCCGACTATGTCCGCAGCGTCGTCGATGTCTTCGTGCAGCTGTCACGCCGCGACGGCCGCCGGATGATCTCTGAAATCGTCTTCAAGCCGAGCACCTAGCCATGAGGCCCTCCCCCGATCCCAGGCGCGTCGCCCTGCTCGTCCTGGCAGCCGGCGTCCTGTCGGCCGGACCGGCCTGGGCCCATGACGGCACCGGCCTGGCTGGCGGTTTCCTGTCCGGGTTCCTGCATCCGCTGGGCGGCCTGGACCATCTGCTGGCCATGGTGTCGGTGGGGCTGTGGGGAGCCTTCCTGGGCCGTCCGCTGGTCATCGCCCTGCCGGTGGTCTTTCCCGCGCTGATGGCGGTGGGCGGCGTGCTGGGCATGGCCAACGCGCCCATGCCTCCGGTCGAGATCGGCATCGCCGTCTCGGTGCTGGTATTGGGCGCGGCGATCGCCGGCGCGATCAGGGCGCCAGTCTGGGCCGCGTCGCTGATCGTCGCCGTATTCGCGATCTTCCATGGCTACGCCCATGGCCAGGAATTGCCGTCGACCGCCGACCCGGTCGGCTACAGCGTCGGTTTCGTGCTGGCGACAGGTCTTCTGCACGTGGCGGGGATTGGCCTGGGTTTGCTCAACACCCGCCCGGGCGGCATGGTCATCACGCGATCGATGGGCGGCTTGGTCACCTTGGCCGGCGGCTATTTCCTGTTCCTAGCGGCCGTCCCTTGAGAGGCGGAGCGCTCACCCCCGCCCTGCTCGCCGCGGCTCTGGGGTTCGCCCTGAGTTACGCCCCGGCGCGCGCCCGGCTCTGGGGAGTCGCCATCTTCGGCCTGGCGGCGCTGGGCGTCAGTTTCGCCAAGCTGTCGCCTTCCACCACCGACGGGATCTTCCTCGCCTGCTGGGCCAGCATCCTGATCACGGCGGCGACCGTCCACTTGCCGCGCGGGCGAACCCTGGTCGCCATCGCGCTGCTGAGCCTGAACGCCGGCGTCTGGACAGGAGCCGTCCTGGCAGCGACGGGCAAGCCGATCGATCGGCTGATCGCCCTGCCCGTCGTCCTGCTGTGCCTCCCCGGCGCCTGGCTGGTGTCCCGCCGCTGGGGCCTGGGCGTCAAAGTGTTGGCCAGCTGGCTGGTGGCCGTCGCGATCCTGGGCGCCAGCCTGCCTCTTCTCACGCCCACCCCGGGCTATGTCGCGGACCACATGGAATGACAGTCAAAACCCATCGATGCGCCGTCATGCTGGGCGCGGTGTTCTTCGGCCTCTTGGCCAGCGCCGCCCTGGCCCATGACTTCTGGATCCAACCCTCCGCCTTCTGGGTTGCGCCGCAAAGCGTCATGCCAGTGTCGCTGCAGGTGGGGCATGGGCCAAATCGCCAGCGCTGGGACGCCGATCCTGGCCGCGTGACCGCGTTCTACAGTGTCGGGACCTTCGGCAAGTTCGACCACATGGCCGAGTTTCGCGCCTCGGACATGAGCAAGGACCATCCCCTCAGGTTCACGACGCCCGGCGCCCAGATCCTGGTCCTGACGACCAGCAACGCCGGAAGCGAACTGCCGGGCTTACGGTTTGACACCTACCTCAAGGAAGAAGGCTTGACCCCGGCAATCAAAGCTCGCGCCGCCGCCAGGGCCAACGACAAGCCCGGCCGGGAGCTTTACAGCCGGCGGGCCAAGGCGCTGATCCAGGTCGGCCCCGCGCCCGCCAAGCCCCAGCCGCTGGTCACCCGCCCCGTGGGGCTGACCCTTGAGATCGTCCCCGAGGTCGATCCGTATGTGGCGAGCGCCGGCGATAGCATCCCGGTCCGCGTGATCTATCAGGGCAAGCCCTTGGCCGGCGCGCTGGTCAAGCTCAACAACCTCGATTTCGACGGCAAACCGGTGCAACAGCTCAGGACCGACGCCGCCGGTCGCGCTGTGTTCAGGATCCCGCGCGTTGGCGCCTGGCAGCTGAACGTCATCTGGACCAAGGCGCTGCGCGGCGATCCGAACGTCGATTTCGAAACGGTGTTCTCCAGCCTGACCCTGGGATTTCCGCGCGAGGGCGCCGCGCGCTGACCACCGCCGCCAGTTGACCCGGAAACGGTTATCCTGAAGGGCCACGCCCTGGAGGTGCGCGCCTTCGCCGACAAGGTGCAGTCAGAGCGTGGCGTGCGGTCATGCAAGCTCAACCTGGTCGCCCAGGACGCTTAGTCGGCCAAGCTCGGGTCAGGGCGCCACGCCGGCCCCGCAAAGCGCGGGATCGGCGGCCTCCAGGCCACGCTGGACCGCGGCGATGCGTTCACCGTCGGCGCCGTGCAGCCGGGTCATGACGCGAGGCGGCGCGTCCAGCCGCCGATGGTGCAGCGTGTACAACGCCTGGAAAAGCCTCGGCAACTGACGCTCCAGACCTTCGGTCGAAAACCGCGCCGCCCCCGTGGTTGCCAGGTGACGGGCGTTGGCCCGACCCAGCCACCAACCCGCCGCGCAGTCGGCCTCCAGTTCATGGGCGGGAGCGGACGATGCTGCGGGCCGACCGTCCCGGATATTGAGGAATTGCACGTGGTGGGCCACCTCGTGGGCGACGACCAGCGCCGTCAAGGTCTCGCTCTCTCGCGGAAACAGCGCTTCGATGTCCTCGATCTCGCCCAGGTCGATGGCCACTGCCAGACCGCGATAGTAGCCTGCTGCGCGCTCCGGATGATGGCGCGGATGACGGGTGAGCATCACACGCGGCGCAGGATAGCGTCTGTCTTGAGCGGTGAAGGCCTCTGACCATTCGATCGTTGCGGACTCCAGGGCCGACCGAACCCTGGGCGCCGGATCATTAGGATAGGCCGACGCATCGTGGCTCGCCAGCCAGACCATCGCGCCAAGCAGAAATCCGGCGGCGCGCGTTGAAATGAAATTCGCCCGGCGAAGATCCAAACGGGGCGTATGAACGTAAGTCCAGAAGTTCATACCAAACATTCTGGAGGATCGATACGAGACGTCCTAGCGGCGATTTCCGTGGTTGGCGCCGCGATCGCCCTCATGCCCGCCTCGGCTATGGCGGCCGATGTCTCCGCCGGGTGCGCCGCCGGCTATTCGGTCGACTCGGTGCTGGTCACCGGCCGTCGCAGGAACCTGGTCGGCGAAGCCATCTCGGCGTCCGAGGGCTAGGTGAGACAGGCCGAAATCGCCGCGCGGCCCCTGCTGCGCAATGGCGACTTGCTGGAATTCGTCCCTAGCCTGATCGCCACCCAGCACTCCGGAAGCGGCAAGGCCAACCAGTCGCTGACCTTCCTGCAGCAGCATTTCGGCAAGTCGGGGCCTTGGTATTACGCCATCGCGCGCGGCGAAGACCATCGTCCGGTCAATGGCGAGCGTGTGCGCAAGTCATCGGGCCCGGAGACCACCTTCGAGACCAACCTGACCGATCCGGCCGCCATCGTGGCGGAGGTTCTGGCCCTGGCCGACAAGGTCTGGGGCTGGTGCGAGACCGCCCAGGCCTTCGGGCGCACGGTGACGGCGAAGATCAAGTTCGCCGATTTCCAGCAGGCGACCCGCAGCCGCTCGGCGCCCGGCGCCGTGGCGGACCGCGAGCACCTGCGTCGCCTGGGCCGCGACCTGATCGGCTCGGTCCTGCCCTCGCCCAAGGGCATCCGTTTGGTTGGGGTGACGGTATCCAATTTCCAAGCCGCGCCGGTCGAGCGCCTGGCCCAACCGGCGCTGATCGGCTAGCACGCCGTCCCGCCCTGCTCAAGGTTCAGTCCATGCCCCCTCGCCTTCGCCCCACCGCCCGCCTGCTGACCCCCGCCGGTTGGGCCAGCCTGCTCGCCGTGGCGCTGATTGTCGGCGCGGCCGCCTGGGCGCTGATGTTCGTCCTACCCGATGTCTAGCGCGACTAGAAACGTGGACCTCGTCGTGGGCGGTCTCCCGGTGAAGGCCTCGCCGTTCGCATCCGGAGATCGCGGCCGGTGCGTCAGACTAGATAAGCGCTATGGCTACCGCGGGCGGATATTTGGCCGTGACTCGACGGGCTGGCCTGAGACGAATCCGAAAGGCTGGCTGGCGAGACGATTCGACTCCGGATCGCGCATATGTTCTTATTATGTTCTTTTTCATTCCGCAGACTCAACAAGCGAGACGCGCGATGATCGACGACGTCGAACTCTATGGCGTGGCCTTCATGAGCCTCTACCACCGCGACGGCCGGTTCGTGCGCAGCGGCGGAGTGTTTGCTTTCTCGCGCCGCGACCTCGACGGCGGTCGCACCATCCTGCACCTCGAACCCGTCCCCGATATCAGTCGCCATGCCGACAGCAGCCACCCGAGGTGGGACGGGGGATGTCAACGGCATGAACGAATTGCTCGGGCATCTGGCGGGGTCGCAACAAACACTTGGTGAGTTGGCGCCTGGGGTGGGCTCGCCGCCGATCCGCTGGCGTCTCCATCCCGATGAGCTGGCCGGCGACGACCAGCTCATCGACGACAGCCAGGAGATCGGCAGGTCGGCGACCAGATCCTGATCGTCGGGTCAGCGGCGCCGTACCCTCGGCTGGGTACGGCGCGAAACGCACCGCCCGCGCGACACGGGTGACGCTCAGGTAGCCCTGATGAACCAGGCTCTAACCTATGGGACGGTGGCTGCGCCGATCCGTCAATTCGCGGCGAGCGCGCGCAGCACAGCCAAGGGGCTGTCGAGCTGGTACACCATCCCGGCGGGCTCATATCGCACTTGAACCTCACCATGAAGTTGCCCGGCCAGGGCGCCGAGCAGACGCGTGCCAAAGCCTCTCCGGGTTGGCTCGACGACCGCCGGCCCGCCGCTTTCCGCCCATCTCAGGCTGAATAGCTGGGCGTGCTCATCGACCATGGACGTGATTTCGATGCGCCCCGTTGCGTTGGACAAGGCGCCGTATTTTACCGCGTTCGTGCAGAGTTCGTTGAGCGTCAAGGTGAGGGGCAGAACCGACGAGGGGCCGATTTCGACAAGCGCTGATCGGACCACAAAGCGCGGCCGTTCCCGGTTCTCGAAGGGTTCGACGGCCGCGGCGACGAGGTCGATCAGTTTCGCGCCGGCTTCGTTGGCTTGGAGCATCAGATCCTGGGCTCGGCCCATCGCGGTCAGGCGGCTGGCGATGGCCTCTCTCGCCTCGTCCAAGCTTCCCGCCGACCGCAAGCTTTGGGACGTGATCGCCATGACCGTCGCCAGCATGTTCTTCATGCGGTGGTGTAGTTCCTCAAACAGGAGGCGCTGCAGGCGCTTGGCGCCCTCCTGTTCGGTGGCGTCGATTCCTGCTTCCGCCAGAAGGCGCGCTGAATCGCGTTTCGCGACCTGCAGCAATCCCCGCAGATCGGAATTCTCTGACTCAAGCAGATCTCTTTTGGAAGTGTTTGTGATCTCCCGCATCGCGACGATCACAACGGGCCCGTCGGTAGATTGATACGGACTTAAGCTGATCTCCACCCGAATTTCACCGCCGTCCTTGCGTCGCGCGGCGAGGCCCAACCCGGCAGCCATCATCCGCGGACTCGGATTCCGTACGAACCGATCCATATGGCTCGAATGCAGGCTTTTGTAGCGATCGGGTACAAGCTCGTTCGCTGATTTGCCAAGCAGCTCGCTGGGGCGGTAGCCCAACAGGGCTTCGACACGACCATTGGCGAAGTTAATACGGCCAGCCTGATCCACGACGACCACCGCATCCGGGTTGGACTCCGAGACTTCGCGATAGCCAAGTTGCCTCACGCGCGGCACAACCGGGCTGTAATGCGACTGGCGGCCACCTTATGGCGCACACGCTTGGCGTCCGACAGGCTGCAGTCCAAGCGCCACAGGACGCTGCCCTGGCATCGGCTGCCGTCACTCAGTGAAACCGAACAGGTCAACCTCGGCGCATCCTTACCTGGACGACACCCGTCCTCGCTCCACCCTAGCGCGGTATTCGACAAGTCCCGCCATCCTGAGTTCAGTCCGTCCGCGGCGCCAAGACGACGGTCGCTCCGCGTCGGTCGTCTTGGCGCCGGCAATCGCTAAATCTTGGCCCGTCTGAAAGAATTTTCGACGCACGGACTTCTCGACTTCCAACAAAGGTAGCGGCGCACACCGATCGCCAGCACGATCAGCAGTTCCGACCACCCAAGCGAGTGGGCGCCAAGGGTTCGGTTGAACAAGAGATGTAGTGAGCGGGAGCTGTTCCGCAGCAGCCGAGGTCAGGCCGATTAAGACGGACCGCGTGCCCAGGAGCCCATCAGAGGACGTCCGACAGCTAATGGGCGCCGAGATGGACCCACGAGAGACTTATCGCGGCGGCGCTCAGACGACGGGTTCGCGCCATCGAGACCTATAGTGCGGCCAACTGTCTTAACCTCTCCTCCAGAAATCGATACGCGCCTTCCAGTAGACCACTTCGCCTTCCGGCATCGACCAACTAACTTCGGCGCCGAACGGCAGCCAGACGCCATGATGATGGCGGTAGTCCAGAAACCGTCCGCCCCAGGGCGTCGGCACGATCGTCTTCCCGACCATCCGGCCCCGGTCGGGGGCGAATGCGCTGTCGATCCGACCATCACTGTCCAGACCCAGTGTCACCTCGGCCGCGCCTTGATCAGAACCCGCGCCGACCACTAGGCGATCGGGCCCGTCCTCGCGCCACCGCAGCGCGGTGTTGTGAAGGATGGCGTCGGGCGTCCAGGCCAGCTCGGCGAGGTAACGCATCAGTTGTCCCCGCGTCAGTTCGGCCGACGGTTTGACATTGACGATCTGAAGGATGCCCAGCGCCAGGACGGCGAACCGTCCCCTTCCGCCGTCGATGGCGTCGCGCACGAAGATCAGGCCGGCGGGGCCGCTTCGCGCTCGCCAGTCAAAATCGCAGCGGTCGGTCGCCAGGGTCTGCCGGGCAGTGAACGGCATCCAAGCCTTGGTGGCATCCTGCCGCATCTGTCCCGATTGCCCAAGTCGCACGCGGCTTCGGGTTGCAATCGGATCGGCGCCGAGGCGTAGGGCCAGATCAACGACCGCGGACGGGAGCCGGGCGCGAAAACGGTCAGTCATTTTGGGATCCTCGACATCATGGGCCAGCCAGCATGCCGAACCGGCGCGCGGCCAGCAGAAGCAATGCGAGCACCAGCATGGGCCCGAAGATCCAGAGCGTGCGGCGCGTCAGGCCTTCCGGCAGGAAGGTGTCCGGGAAGCGACCAGGCCCACCGGCGTACCGATCGACGACCGCAGTCAAAGGGCATTTGAGGCCATTGCCAGCCAAGACGGCGACCTCGATCGCCAGCAGCGGCGCCGCGCCCCATAGCCAGGCGGCATGGCGGCCAGTGACACCGATATAGAGCAGGATCACGGTCGAGGCCGCCATCACGCCGTAGATACTAGTGTGAAGGCCGCGGATGACCGCCACGCTGCGGCCTTGTGCGGTCATCACGTGGCGACGCCGTCGGCGGGGGCGATGATCCTGGCCGGCCGCCGCGCCGAAAATGGAAGCGTGGGGCCATGCCCGAAGCGCATCACCAGATCGGGCCGCCGTCCCGGCATTCCGACCAGGTCGGCCAATTCCGGTCGCAAACCCGCCACCTCGACCGGTTGGTTGACGAAAGCGTGCCGGAGTCCGAGCGCTGTGGCGTGAAGGGCGAAGCGTTGGCAGGCCCGCCCCGTGCGGATCCAATGATCATGATCCTCCCGCTGGGCAACGAAAACCGCGAGGCCGGCCGACGATTTCAGCTGGCGGGCATATTTGTCGTTCTCGGCTTTCGCCGTGAAGGTCGCGTCGAGCAGCCTCGGACCCAACCAGTCCGGAAGCGCGGGATTGCCGCTTGAGACGCTGAACAGGCCATCGCCAGTATCGATGGCCTGGCGTGGACTGAAGCGAATCCACTGCTTGAGTTCCCGCACGAAGGCGGGATCGGCCAGCTGAGCGCTATTGCCAGCCACGATCAGGTCGCGGACCTTGCCCCTACGGGGTTGATCGGTGATCAAGACAAGGTCAACGCCGGGAACGGCCGCTGCGGCCGCCAAGGTTCTCAGATCAGCCGCGCTGACCGGCCGTCCATCATAGTCAGCGCGTGTGGATTGGCGGGCGGGGATAGCGTCAAACAGCGCCGAGCCTTGGCTTGGTCCTTTGCCAAACCGGAACATCGCGGAGCCATCGCCGGACGTATCGAAGCCGACCTCGCCAGGAAGCCCGCGCGCGGCTGCGGCAAGCGCCAGATTCTCGGCGGCGCACCCAAGGCTGACGAAGAGATGATGATCGTCCGGATCGACGACAGGCGTGCGCAGCGCCCTGTCCGGGAGAATATCGACCCGCCCTTCACTGAGCCGAAACCGCCACGGCTGGGTGTTGTGACCGCTCGCTGCGAGGGTCGCATATCGGACGATGTCCGACAGTTCGGGTTGAGCCGAGAGCGCGGACCTTGTCGCCGCGACAGCAGCGACATAGGCGTCCATGGAGCCCATCTGGCGCGCGCCCAGCCACGCCGCGCCGACGCCCGCCAAGGCCACGGCGCCGCTCCCGACCAAGATGTCTCGCCGTTTCATCCGCAGCCTCCAATCCACCGAGGAAGGCGCCCCGCGCGGTATCAACGCATTGATCGTAGTCAAGGTCAGAAGGCTTCAAGGATGAAACCAACCAAACGGCGGCTTGCGGTCGCCGGAATTTGCGCGCCACGATCCGCGACCAAGCCTTTGGACAACCCAGTGACCGGTTACGATTTCAGAGTCCGGACGGTGGCCATTTGCCTTGCGAGCCTCGCCGGCTACATCGACGCCTTGGGCTTCATGGAATTGGGCGGATTTTTCGTCTCGTTCATGAGTGGAAATTCGACCCGGCTCGCGGTGGGCATGACCGCCGATCTCGCCAATGCCGCCTTGGCGGCGTCGCTGATCTTGACCTTCCTTCTAGGCGTGATCGCCGGATCGCTCGTTGCCCGTTTTGCGAAGCATCACCGCCGCGCGGCCGTCATGTCGTTTGTCGCGGCGCTGCTTTTTACAGCCGCGAGCCTCAACGCTGTCGGGTTCCAGCACGCCGCCATCGTCGCCATGGGCTTGGCAATGGGCGCCGAAAACACGGTGTTCGAGCGCGATGGCGAGGTCAGCATCGGCCTGACCTATATGACCGGCGCCCTTGTCAAACTTGGGCAACGCTTGGCGATCGCATTGACGGGCGGCAGCAAGACGGCGTGGGGGCCCTATTTCTTGCTCTGGAGCGGCTTGGTCGGCGGCGCTGTTTTGGGCTCATCCGCCTACGCTCACCTTGGCCTGAAGGCTCTGTGGCCGGCGGCGATCGCTTCGGTAGGACTTTCCATAGCCCTCGCCCGTATCGGTCACGGTGAGATAAGCCCTCGCGAAGACCCGTAGTGTCCGGGAACATTGGATAACAGTTGCAACGCCGAGAAACGGCTGGGGCGCCCCCCCTGCCCTCTAAGGCTGGAGCTTCACCGCGCGGAGTCGCAGTGCGTTGCCGATCACGCTGACCGAAGACAAGGCCATGGCCAGGGCGGCTATGGCCGGAGAGAGCAGCCATCCGAAGGTCGGATAGAGCACGCCCGCCGCGATCGGAATGCCGGCGACGTTGTAGGCGAAGGCGAAGATCAGGTTCTGGCGAATATTGCGCATCACGGCCCGCGATAGTCGCCGGGCCCGGACAATCCCCTGCAGGTCACCCTGCAGCAGGGTCACCCCAGCGCTCTCGATGGCGACGTCGGCGCCCGCGCCCATGGCGATACCCACCTCGGCGGCGGCCAGGGCCGGCGCGTCATTGACGCCATCGCCGGCCATGGCGACCGACCGGCCCTCGGCGCGCAGCTTCTGCACGACCTTGGCCTTGTCCTCCGGCAGCACCTCGGCCTCGACCTCGTCGATGCCCAGCCTGGCCGCCACGGCCAGGGCGGTCGTGCGGTTGTCGCCGGTCATCATCACCAGCCGCACACCGTCGGCCTTCAAGGCGCGGATGGCCTCGGCCGTTGTTGGCTTGATCGGATCGGCGATCCCCAAGACACCGGCCAGCCTACCATCGACAGCCGCGAAGATCGTCGTTGTGCCGTCCTTGCGCAAGGCATCAGCCATGGCCTCCAACGGCGAAAAATCCACGCCCTGTTCTGCCATCAAGCGGGTGCCGCCCAGGGTCACGCGCTTGCCATCGACCACACCGACCACGCCCTTGCCGACGGGCGAGCCGAATTCCGAGGCTTCGGACAAGGTTAGCTGGCGATCCTTGGCGGCCCGCAGAATGGCGTCGGCGAGAGGGTGCTCGCTACCGCGCTCCAAACTGGCGGCGAGGCGCAGCAATTCGACCTCATCAAAGCCGGCGGCCGGTTTGATCGCCGTCACCGCCGGTCGCCCCTCGGTCAGGGTGCCGGTCTTGTCGATCACCAGGGTGTCGATCTTCTCGAAGCGCTCGAGCGCCTCGGCGTTCTTGATCAGGACGCCGACCTGGGCGCCGCGTCCGACCCCGACCATGATCGACATCGGTGTCGCCAGCCCCAGCGCGCAGGGGCAGGCAATGATCATCACCGACACCGCCGCCACAAGCGCATAGGCCAAGCGCGGCTCGGGTCCGACCAACGCCCAGACAACGGCGGCCGTCAACGCCGCGCCGATTACCGCCGGCACGAACCATGCAGAAACCTGGTCGGCCATGCGCTGGATTGGAGCGCGGCTCCGTTGAGCCTCCGCGACCATCTGGACGATACGCGACAGCAAGGTCTCGGCGCCGACTTTTTCGGCCCGCATGACGAAGGACCCGGTCTTGTTGATCGAGCCGGCGATCACCTTGGCCCCGGCCTCCTTGGTGACAGGCATCGATTCGCCGGTGACCAACGACTCGTCAATCGACACCCGGCCTTCGGTCAATTCTCCATCCACGGGGACCTTCTCGCCGGGGCGCACGCGCAGACGATCGCCCACCGCCACCAGGTCCAGCGTCACCTCTTCGTCCGATCCGTCGGCCTTGATGCGCCGGGCGGTCTTGGGCGCGAGGTCCAGCAAGGCCTTGATCGCGCCCGACGTCCGCTCGCGCGCCCGTAATTCCAGCACCTGGCCCAGCAGCACCAGGACGGTGATCACCGCGGCGGCTTCGAAATAAACCGGCACGGCGCCCATGGCGCCGCGGAAGGCCGGTGGAAACAGCCCCGGCGCGAACACACCAAACAGGCTGTAGCCATAGGCCACGCCCACGCCCATAGCGATCAAGGTGAACATGTTGAGCTTGCGCGTCACCAACGATGTCCAGCCGCGGGTGAAGAACGGCCAGCCGGCCCACAGCACCACCGGGGTCGAGAGGGCGAACTGGATCCAGCTGGAGATCTGAGCCGGAACCCATCGGCCATGGCCCATGACGTGGGCGCCCATCTCTAGGACAAAGACCGGCAGGGCGAGCGCCAGACCGACCCAGAAGCGCCGGGTCATGTCGGCCAGTTCGGGGTTGGGGCCGCTGTCGGCCGTCACCGTCACGGGCTCAAGAGCCATGCCGCAGATTGGACAGACGCCGGGACCGACCTGGCGGATTTGCGGGTGCATCGGGCAGGTGTAGAGCGCCCCGCCTGACGCGGCGGCCCGAGGGGGCTCGGGCTTGGCCTGGTAGGCTCCTGGATCGGCGACAAACTTGCCCAGGCACCTGGCTGAACAGAAATAGACCGTTGCTCCCTGGGCCTCGACATGGTGACGCGCGGTTTCCGGATCGACGCTCATGCCACAGACCGGATCCTTGACGGTGACCGGTGAGGGCGAAGGGGTCAGGTGCGAGTTCATAAAGTCTCCAAATGCGCTCCCAAGGCCAAGGTTAGCTCCAGTCGCTTGAGCGGTGAAGCAAGTCTTGGCTCAGCGTCGAGCTTCAGCGGCCCGGCGTGGCCAGCGAGCGGGGATCGAGGTTTCTCAGATAGGCTTTGAGCTGAGCTATCTCGTCATCGTCGAGGTCGGCCATCGGCATGCGCGGGTGGAATTTCGGTGGACCTTCCTCGGGCATGCGGCTCGGACGCAACATGCCCTCTTGCAGGATCTCGTCGAGACCGCGGGGGGGATAGCGATCATGCAGCGTGCGGAACGGCGGCGCGTCGGCGAGCTTGCTGTCGCCCGATCCCACCGCGTGACAGCCGCCGCAGTTACGTTCCGCGATCCGTTGGCCACCGGAGATGCCGGGCGGCTCCCGTTGAGGCTGGGCCCCGGCCAGCGTGCAGCCTCCGACCAGACTGGCCAGCAAAACACCGATGGCCAGCGTCGCGACATGGAACGTCTTCATCAGGCGCGATCCTGAAAATCGAGCACCACACGGCCCTCGATCTCGCCACGTCCCATGCGATCGAAGATGCTGTTGATGTTCGACAGGCCTTCGGCGTGGACGATGGCCTTCACCCGGCCGTCGGCGGCGAAGGCCAGCGCCTCCTGGAGGTCCAGGCGCGTGCCGACGATCGAACCGCGCACGGTGATCCCGCGCAGCACGGTGTCGAAGATTGACAGAGGGAAGTCACCGGGCGGCAGGCCGTTCAGCGCCACCGTTCCGCCGCGCCGGACCATCCCCATCGCCTGGGCGAACGCCGTGGGTGACACCGCCGTGACCAGGACGCCCTGGGCGCCGCCGATCTCCTTTTGCAGGAACGGACCCGGATCGATGTCGCGGGCGTTGACGGTGACGGACGCGCCCAGGCTCTTGGCCAGGTTCAGCTTGTCGTCGTCGATATCGACGGCCGCGACTTTGAAGCCCATGGCCTTGGCGTACTGGACCGCCATGTGGCCCAGGCCACCGATCCCGGAGATCGCCACCCAGTCACCCGGCTTGGCGTCAGTGACCTTCAGTCCTTTGTAAACTGTGACGCCGGCGCAGAGGATCGGCGCGATCTCCACGAAGCCGATATTGTCGGGCAGATGACCCAGATAATCGGCGTCGGCGACGACATACTCGGCAAAGCCGCCGTTGACCGAATAGCCGGTGTTCTGCTGGGCCTCGCACAGCGTCTCCCAGCCGCCCAGGCAGTGGACACAGTGACCGCAGGCCGAGAACAACCAGGGCACGCCGACCCGGTCGCCTTCCTTAACGTGCTCGACGCTCTCGCCCACCGCGACCACGGTTCCCACGCCCTCGTGGCCCGGAATGAACGGCGGGGACGGCTTGATGGGCCAGTCGCCGTGCGCGGCGTGAAGGTCGGTATGGCAAACCCCGCAGGCGGCGATCTTCACCAAGACCTGGCCGCGGCCGGGTTGAGGAATCTTGACCTCCTCGATGACCAGCGGCTGGCCGAACGACCGCACGAAGGCGGCCTTCATGGTCGTTTCCATGGCATATCTCCAAAGGCGCAGGACCGCGCAAAGCGTCAGCCGGCCGCATATCCTCCCTCGATATCGCCCGATGGCCTCGAGCGCATTTGGGACTATTACTTAGGTCGCTGGATCTAGAGGGGCCCTGGTCAAACGCTTCACGGCCTCAAGCAGCACGCTATCCACCAGCGGCTTTTCGACCACATGGCTGAACCCCGCCTCGTGGGCGCGTGCCACGAGTTCGGCGGAATGAAAGCCGGTGATCAGCAGCGCCTGACCCCTCCAGCCCAGATCCCGCAGTCCCCGCAGAACGTCGAAACCGCTCAGCTCCGGCATCTTGTAGTCGGCCACCAGACAGGATGCCGAGAGCGCGCGCGGGTCGGCGAGCAGCGCCGCCCCTGAGGCATAGGCGCGGACATCCAGACCCCGGCCGCGGAACAACAATTGAAGCGAGCGTCGGACCCCGTGGTCATCCTCGACGAGCAACATCTGGGGGCGATTTTGCGCGGATGACATCAACTCGTGGATCATTTTACGGCCTGTCGGACGCACCCTTACAAGGGTGGCGCTTGGCCTTGTCGCACGGCATGTTTGGACCGTCGTTACGTATTGGTCCTAGGCTGCCCCCGCCTGAGGGCCCGCGGCGAAAGCGATCCTGAGGGCTTCGGAGAGGCTGTTGACCTGCAGCTTGGTCATCAGATTGGCGCGATGCACTTCGACCGTCCTGGGAGAAATGCCCAGATTGAAGGCGATTGTTTTGTTGGGCAGGCCCTGAGCTAGGCCTCTCAGGACGTCCTGCTCGCGTCCCGTCAAGGCCGCGATCGCCACCGCGGCGTCGGTGGCGCGCGCCGAGCGTCCGTTAGCGTCGTCGAGCCGCTCGAAGGCGGCCACGATGGCGCTCAACAAGACGATCTTCTCGAACGGTTTTTCGATGAAATCTACAGCGCCGGCCTTTATCGCTCGCACGGCGATCGACACGTCGCCATGGCCGGTGAGCACGACGATCGGCATCGAGACGCCGCGTTCGGCCAATTGCCGCTGCACCTCCAGGCCGTCTATATCCGGCATGCGGACGTCCAGAAGGACGCACCCGGGCTCGACGGTTTTGGCGGCTAGCAGGAAGGCGACACCCGACGTGAAGGTCGTCACCGCATAGCCCGATGTCTTGAGCATGAAGCCGGCGGACCGCCGTATGGCTTCTTCGTCATCGACGATGTGGACCATTCGCCTATCGGCCATTGTCAGGCTCCAGCTCTGCTCTGACCAGCGTGAAGTGAAATTGCGCGCCACCGCCAGGACGCGCCTCGAACCATATGCGGCCGCCATTGGCTTCGACGATGGTGCGGCAGATCGACAGCCCCAGGCCCATGCCGTCGCTCTTTGTACTGACAAAGGCGGTGAACAGCCCGTCGGCGACAGCCGGCGCGACGCCGGGTCCATTGTCGGCGACGGTGATCCGCACGAACCCTTCACTATCGAGGCGACTACACAGCCACATTCGCCGATCAGGTCGATCAGCCATCGCCTCTGCGGCGTTACGCGCCAGATTGATCAGCACCTGCTGGATCTGCACCTTGTCCACCAGGACGGCGCCGATGTTTGGATCGAAGGAGAATTCGACGGCCACCCCGCTTTCTCGCGCGCCCATCAGGCCTAAGGCGGCGGCCTCATGCATCAGGGCCTCGACATCTTCAGCGGTCTTGTCGACCTCGCCCCTCGCGACGAAGTCACGCAAACGCCTGACGATATGGCCAGCCCGAAGGGCTTGGCCCGCCGCATCGGCCAGAGCCTCGCGGATCATCGGCATATCGTTCAGATCGGGCGCGGCGAGAAGATCCCGCACCGCCTCGACATAGTTGGTCACGGCGGTGATCGGCTGGTTGAGCTCGTGGGCAAGGGTCGAAGCCATGGCCCCCATGCCGCTGACCCGGGCGACGTGGATCAGTTCGGCCTGAAGTTCCTCCACGCGGGCCTGGATGCGCTGTTTTTCGGTGAGGTCGCGGATGAAGCCGGTGAACACCCTCTGCCCCTCCCCGACCGCCTCGCCGACCGACAGCTCCATGGGAAAGGTGGATCCGTCCCGCCGCTTGCCGACCACCACCCGGCCGACGCCAATGATCCGACGCTCGCCTGTCGTGATGTAACGTTCAAGGTAGCCGTCATGTCGCTCGCGATCGGGCGGCGGCATCAGACATCTGATGTTGTGGCCCAGCATCTGCGCCTCTGTACTGCCAAACAAACGCTCCGCCGCGGCGCTGAACGACAGGATGGATCCGCCTTGGTCGATGACGATCATGGCGTCCGGGACTGTCGCGAGGATGGACCGCAGATGGTTGGCGCCGGCGTTCAAGGACTGCTCGCTGGCCCGTTGGTCGGTGATGTCCCGCAGAACCTTGGCGAACCCCTGGAGCGCGCCGGTCTCGTCCAGCAGCGCGGTGATCGAGACATGGGCCAGGAACTCCGAACCATCCTTGCGCAGCCGCCAGTCTTCTTCCTCGAACTTCCCCTGCGACTTGGCCCGCGCCAGATCGGCTTGAGGTTTACCCGCTTGCCGGGCGTCCTCCGGATAGAAGGTCGATAGATCAAGACCGATCGCCTCGCCCTCCTGCCATCCCTTCAGGCGCTCGGCGCCCGCGTTCCAGATCATCACGCGGCCATGCGGATCGAGCATGTAAATCGCGTATTCCGTTGCGCCGTCGATCAGCAGGTTGAGCTCGCGAGCGACGCGGGCGGCGTCCTGGGCGCGGTGTTCGGCGCCGCGCTCGCTGACGACCGCACGCCTTCGAAAGCCCCCGATCTGGCTTCCGATATAGATCACCCCACCGGCTGCGATCACGAAGCTGACCGGTTCGATCAGCCCTTCCCCCTGCGGCGAAAGGCCGTCGCTGATAAGGACGCTCGCCAACAGCCCCAGGACCGCCGCGCACATACCAGCGCCGACCCCGCCAAGCGCGGCGGCGGCGACGACTGGAACCATGAACAGAAGATAGGATGAGCGAAGCCCGAACCAGGCTTGCAAGACCCAAACCACCAGAGCCGCGAGCACGACCGTAACGAATGCGGCGCCATAGCCTTGCGCGAGCATATGGGTTTGACGACGGATGTCTGGCATGGGCCCTCCGCCAGGCATCGCAGGCGCGCGACGCGGACGGGGCGCCCCGGACCGCGCACCAGATATCAACCATGCACGTCAAGCGAGCATGGCGCAAACGGGAACCGTGCCGATGCCCTCGATTGAGGGACTCTACGGATAGCCGAGGTGAGCTTGCGTGAGGCAAGTCCCTGCGACTTTCGCGCGCCGTGCGCGCGCCGTTCCGAGGCCATCATGTCCCTGCACAATCTGTCCAACCTGCTGTCGCCGACGTCCGTGGTTGTTGTCGGCGGCTCGAACCGTCCAGGCTCGGTAGGACAGGTCGTGGTTTCTAACTTGATGATTGGGGGCTTCGCTGGGTCCGTTCACATCGTCAATCCACGTCGGGTGACGATCGCCGGCGCCCTGTGGTCGGCCAGCATTGCGAGTCTCCCGTCGGTTCCCGACCTGGCCGTGGTGATCACACCAGGACCGGCGGTGCCCGAGGTCATCGCTCAGCTCGGCGCGCAGGGCGTCAAGGTGGCGGTCGTGATTTCCTCCGGGATCACACATGCCAATGGACTGCGCGAAGCGATGCTGGCGGCGGCCGAACCGTCGGGCTTGCGGATCATCGGTCCCAACGGCCTGGGCCTGCTGGTTCCGCCGGCGCGGCTCAACGCCTCCTTCGCGCGCGGTGCGGCCGCGCCCGGGCGACTGGCCTTGATCTCCCAGAGCGGGGCGCTGATCAGCGGCGTGATCGATTGGGCCTCGACGCGGGATATCGGCTTTTCGGGGATCGTCTCGGTGGGCGACATGGCCGAGGCGGACTTAGGCGACCTCATCGACCTGTTCGCCGCCGACCCGCACACCGACGCCATCCTGATGTATGTCGAGGGCGTGACTAACACGGCCAAGTTCATGTCGGCAGCACGGGCGGCGACACGCATCAAGCCGGTGATCGCCTTAAAGGCCGGACGGACCGCGGCCGCGGGCAAGGCGGCGCTTTCCCATACCGGCGCCTTGGCCGGGGCCTATGACGTCCATGCCGCCGCGTTCGAGCGCGCGGGCATCATTCTGGTCGAGACCCTGAGCGACCTGCTCGACGCGGCCACCGCCCTGTCGTCACGCACGGCGCTGCCTGGTCCCCGGCTGGCGATCGTCACCAACGGCGGGGGGGCGGGAATCCTGGCGCTCGACGCCATGACAGCCACCGGCCCGAGACTGGCCGATCTCTCCCCCGAGACGCTTTCACGACTCGATGCCGCGCTTCCTGAAGGCTGGTCGCACGGTCATCCGATCGATGTGATGGGCGATGCCCATGCCGACCGCTATCGCGCGGCGCTCGATATCGTGCTCGATGACTCTGGGGTCGATGCGGTCCTGGTGATCAACTGTCCGACAGCCCTCTCCTCGCCCGACGAAATCGCCAGGGACATGGTAGCCGGCCTTGCGCAGACCCCGGCGCGCGGATCGCGCAAACCGATCCTGGCCTGCTGGCTGGGCGACACCAACCGGCAGGCCGTCAGCCCGATCTTCGCGGCAGCCAGGATCCCGCTGTTCGCCACGCCGGAGGCCGCGATCCGCGGGTTTGGCTACCTCGTCGCCGCGCAACGCGCCCGCGCGAGCTTGACGGATGCGCTGACCGGTCATGTCGAGCTGGGCGGCGGCCAAGCCGCTGCCGCGGCCCAGGCGCTGATCGCCTCGGCGCGAGTCGAAGGCCGCACCCTGCTCAGCGAGGTCGAGGCCAAGGCGCTACTCGCCGCTTACGGTGTTCCCGTGGTCCCGACCCGGTTCGCCGCCACAGCAGACGATGTCGGCCAAGCCTGCGAGGGCCTCAAGGCGCCCTACGCCGTCAAGATCATCTCCCCACGGATCAGTCACAAGTCGGACGTTGGCGGCGTGATCCTCGACCTCGAGGGCGCCGATGAAGCGGTGGCGGCGGCCCGGGCCATGGCGGAGCGGATCGGTCGGGAGCATCCGGAATTCGACATCAAGGGCTTCGCCGTCGAAACCATGGTCATCCGCGCGGGAAGCCACGAATTAATCGTCGGGATCGCCGACGACGCGACCTTCGGCCCGGTGATAATGGTCGGGGTCGGCGGCAAGGCCGTCGAGGTCGTGAACGACAAGGCGCTCGGCCTGCCGCCCCTTGATGACGCCCTGGCGCGCGCCATGATCGACCGGACCCTTATATCACGGCTCCTAGCAGGCTATCGCGACGAGCCGCCCGCCGATGTGTCGGGCGTGGTTGCCGTGCTGGAGGCGCTGTCGGCGATCACCGTCGACCTGCCCGATATCCTGGAGCTCGACATCAACCCCCTGCTGGTCGATGCCCAAGGCGCCCTGGCGCTCGACGCCCGGATCGTCATAACAACCCATGCCAGCCAAGGCACACGCATGGTCATCGCGCCGGCGCCCAGGGACTGAGCGGCCGATCAGAAGACCCGCTCTGGCCTCGCCTTCCACGTTCGCCCGGTTTGCCCCGACGACGAGCCGGCGATCGCCGCGTTCTTCGCCGATCTGACGCCCGAGGACCTGCGCTTCCGGTTCCTCAGCAGCCTGAGCAACGTCGATGATGGCCGCCTGGCGATGATAACCCAGGTGGACTATTGCCGGCCGGCTGAGATGGGAAGGACTTGGGGCCATTTCGCGCCGCACGGACGCAGACCACCTGGCCCGACCGCTCAAATGAAACGGCCGGTTCCGCAGATCGCGAGCCGGCCTTCTTCATGAATGGCAGGTCGCGCGGTCCTACTCTAATGCCCAAGCAGAAGCGGCAGTTGGGCGGCGTCCAGCATCCGCCGGGTGACGCCGCCAAACAGCTCTTCGCGTAGCCGCCCGTGACCGAACGCGCCCATCAGGCAATATCGCGCGCCGCGCGCCGCGCATTCCTCGAGGATCAGGCTGTCGGGGGTGTGACCCTGGGCCTTCACGCGATGCACGCTGGCATGGACGTCATGGCGCGACAGATAGGCTGCGGCCGCCTCGGCGGGCACGGCCTCCGGATCGCTGGATCCATCCTCGACGCTGAAGAGATGCACCGAGGAGGCGAGTTTTATAAGCGGCGCGCTGGCCCTTAGGGTCGCCATGACCGGCTCTGAACCATCCCACGCAATGACGACCGGCCCATTAGCCTCCAAGCCTCGAACATTGTCCGGGACAGCCATGATCGGGCAACGTGCGTCAGCGGCGAGCGTGCTCGAAACGCCGCGCGGATCGATCGCGAGGAAGGCATCTCGCTTGCAGTTGATGACGATCAGATCTGCCAGGCCCGACTCGCGCAGCACACAGCTGGCCATGTCGCCCAGGCTGCCGATCCAGTCCCAGGGAATCTCTTCGTGGGCGAGGCGGATTTCCATGGCGACGCGATTGGCCGATTCCGCCTGTCGTCCTTCCATCAACATCAGGCCTTGCGCGGCGCCGTCGTAGTCCCCGACGAACAGCGGCAGGGGCGTGACGTCAACGCGCTTCAAATGCCCCTCCAGGGCGCGAGCGATATCGAGGGCCGCCTGCAAGCGCGCCTCCTGACCGGGATCTTCATGCACCAGGCTGACCACGCCGTCGGTCACGGCCACGCCGATGTCAGCGTGGTCGATGCGGGGATCCCAGGCGAGCTCGGCCATGACGTCATGCTGAAGCTTGTTGTCGTTGGTCAATGGAGGTCTCCTTGAAGGCCGCGGCGCTGTCGCGCCGCGGACTGAGCGACAGTCCCGAATGGCGACATCGGTAAAATGATCGAGATTACGGCGCCCTGGCCCTCGCGGCTGCGGATGCGGACATGTCCGCCAGCCTGCCTCGCGAAATGCTGGACCCGCCCAAGGCCCGTGCCGTGAGCGGAAGCCGTTTTGAAAGCATTAAGCGCGCCCTGTAGGGCCAAAGGGCTCATGCCACGGCCGGTGTCGGCAACGGTCAGCCAGATGCGATCGCCGACCGACCGGGCTCGGACCGTGATCGCACCGTTGCCGTCGATCGCTGTCCGGGCATTACGAACCAGCTCCAGGATCGCCGCATCGAAGGTCTCCGGCGCCAGGCAGGCGGGCAGCGATCGGCGGGAGGCGCCTACCCCCGCACCTCGATCCTAGGATCCGCCAGTGCAAGGAGCAGGGGGGCGACGCCGGCCAGGCGGGCGCCCACATCGACGATTTGAGCCGTCTCCTGCACGTCCCTCGCCAAGAGGTTCGTCGTCAGCTGGCTTCCGCGAAAGGCCGCGTCTTCAATAGTGGCCAGCAGGTCCTCCCTCCGCTCGGAGGCGCGATCCTTGCCCAGCAGGCGTCGAGCGCAGACGATGACAGTGAAGAGATTGCGCAGGTCGTGAACGGTTTCGCGATGAGCGCTTTCGGCAGCATCGAAGTCCGATTGTGAGCTGAGCATAGAGATCTCCTGCGGCGGCATGGCTTGTTGTCGTTCACCCTGATCGCCGCCGACATCCGCAATTTCCCGTAGCCGGTCGTCGCCGATCTCCCCCCTCCCCAAGATCTTGAAGGCGCATGATCAGGATCAAGGTAAGACGCCCTTTCACCGTTAGCGATGGTCACCAGCCGCCCGTTCACCCCATGGGAAGTCTCATCATGAAGACCGCCGTCATCCTCGCCCACCCCAACCCGTCAAGCTTCTGCGCCGCAGTCAGCCGCACCTGTGTTGAGACGCTTGAGGCGTCGGGCGCAGAGGTCGCACTGCGGGACCTCTATGCGATGGACTTCGATCCTCGTCTCAGGACCGCCGAGCTCCCAACGCCGCAAGGCTGGACCATGGCGCCCGACGTCATCGCCGAGCGCGCGCTCCTGGCCGACGTCGATCATTTTGTGTTCGTCTACCCCTTCTGGTTCAACGCTCCGCCGGCCATCCTCAAGGGCTATGCCGATCGGGTGCTCAGCATGGGTTTTGGCTACCAACCTGGGTCCCACGGTGGCGATCCCCTTCTGGTCGGCAAGACCTTGATGACCTTTTCAACCTCTGGCGCACCGGAACACTGGATCGACTCCACCGGCGCGCTCAACGCCCTGATGACCGTGTTCGATCTGCATTTGGCGGCGGTGACTGGCCTTCGGGTCCTGGGACATGAGCACCTGGGCGGCATCGCCGCTACCATGCGTCAGGACGCTGCCGACGACCTTCTCCAGCGGGTTAGCGCTTCGATCTTGGCGGTGCAGCCGACGCTATCGGCGGCCGCGCTCTAAGTATTGTCACCAATGTCACCCATTCCCGGGACGCCATAACCATAACGGCGCTCCTGGAGACGCCGGATGACCTTCTGCACCCTCACGCCTGATCGCGCGCCGATCTCGATCGCCGGACGCACCCTGCAAGATCCCTTCCAGGCCATCGGCGCGCACCTGCGCTTCGATGCGGGCGAGGAGATCTATGCTCAGGAGGCAAACGCGGATCTGCTCTATCGGGTCCTGGTGGGTTCGGTCCGCCGGACCCGCCTGCTGGAAGACGGCCGCAGGCACGTCGGCGGCTTCTACTTTCCCGGCGACTTCTTTGGCCTTGAGATCGGCGGCCAGCACCGATCCTCGGCAGAAGCCTTGGATGCGGCGCAGGTGCTCGTCATCCAGCGCTCGGCTCTCAAATATCACGGCGAAGACGGCGCCCGCGTTGAGCAGATGTGCTGGCTGGCCACGGGGCTCGAACTTCGGCGCGCCGAGGACCACATGATGCTTCTCACCCGAAAAAGCGCTTTCGAGCGTGTGTCGGGCTTCCTGTTCGAGATCGGCGCTCCGGCGCGGGGCGCGTGGACCCAGTTGCCAATGAGCCGCCAGGACATTGCCGATTATCTGGGCCTGACGATCGAAACTGTCTCGCGGATGGTCACCCAGGTCCAGGCTGAAGGCTTGATGGTGTTCGACGGAGCCCGCCGCTTTCGGGTCTTGCAACACACCCGGTGGGCCTACCTGACGGCAGCCTGAAGGACCGTATGCCCCACCCTCCTGAAGCCCCGGGCCTTGGCCTTGGACCCATCGCCTGGTGCGAACCCAGAACGCTAGCCGCCGTCATCCTCGACGTCGATGGCGTGCTGCTGGCTTCGCCCCATGAGCAGGCCTGGCGCGAGGCGCTGACCGGCTTTGGTGATCCGGCGCGATTTACGACAGCGCTCTATCAAGCCAAGGTTGCTGGAAAATCGCGCCAGGATGGGGCGCGGGCCGCGCTTGAGGCTGTGGGCGTGGCCAATTGGGAAACCCAGGCGAGTGCCTATGCCAAAGCCAAGCAGGCCCGCCTGGAGGCCCTGATCGCTAAGGGCGGCGCGCGCGCTTTTCCTGACGCCCTAAGTTTGGTGGCGGCAATGGCGAGCCTTGGCCTTCCTATGGCGGTCGCCTCGGCCTCCAAGAACGCGAGCGCCATGTTGCGGGCGATTACGTTAGCGGATGGCGGCAGTCTCGCCGACGCTTTTGCCGTCAAGGTCTGTGGCCGTGACCTGGCGCGGGGAAAGCCGGACCCCGAGATTTTCAGCCTGGCCGCAGCGGAACTCGGCATTGGCCCCCGTCATTGTCTGGTGATCGAGGATGCGTCGGCCGGAATCATGGCGGCGCGGGCGGCAGGCATGATGGCCCTAGGCGTCGCGCGATTGAACGATGCGGCGGCGCTCCACGCGGCCGGCGCCGATCTGGTGGTCTCCAGTCTCGATGAAATCAGCCTGAGCAGCCTCAAGCATGGCCGGCTTGGCCTTCGCCTCGCGGTCTCGGACCCTGGGCCATGACCGACCCGTTCGCACCGACGCTCGATCCAGCCTGGCTGTGGACGGAAGCGGGCTGCGACACCGTTCGCCAGAGCAGCCGCGAGACCCGTCTAGCGGTCAGCAACGGCTTTCTGGGGGTCAGGGGCGTCCCGGCGCTGAACCGCGGCGGAGGCCGGGTCGCGCCTGGCCGCACCTATGTCGCGGGCCTGTTCGACACCGCGTCGGCGCAGGGGTCGGTTTCAGCCTTTGCGCCCGGCCCCGATTGGCTACGGGTTCGGCTCGCGACCGCCGCGGGGCTCCTCGCCCACGATCCCGAGGCGGTCTCCGAGCACAGCATGACGCTCGACATGAGGCGCGGTCTTGTGTCGAGCCATTGCCACTCCGTCGAGGCTAGGGGCTTGCGCCTCAGTCTGCGGTCGCTGCGCCTGGTGTCGCTGAGCCAACGACAGATCGGGCTTCAGGGGCTGCGCCTCCGCGTCGAAGACGGCGAGAGTGACCTGACGCTGGAGGCCGACTTCGAAGGTCTCGATCTGGTGCTTATCCCTGAAAGCCTGGAGCGGGACCTGGGCGTTTGGCGCACGCGGCGCTCGGTCAAGCGACTGGCGATCGCCTCGACGGCGTCCGTGTTGATCGATGGCCAAACGCTGGCGGGCGAAGTCTTGGGTCCCTTCCATCGGCGCTGGACGTGGAAGGCCAGTCCGGGGCAGCAGATCGATTTCGAGCGGATCGTTGCTTTTGTCCGCACGGACGCCGCCGACTTAGACGTAGATGTTGTCAAGGCGGCCCCGTTGATCCTGGCCCGAGCCGTCCGACGCGGCTTTGCGGGCTTGATCGCGGACCATGCCGCCGCCTGGGCCGAGCGATGGACTTCAAGCGACGTGCAAATCGACGGCGACCCGGCCGCTCAGCAGGCCCTGCGGTTCGCCCTGCATCACCTGAACGGTGCGGCCGACCCGGAGGATGAGCACGTGTCCATCGGCGCGCGGGCCCTGACCGGCGACGATTATCTGGGTCACACCTTCTGGGACACCGAGATCTTCCTGCTGCCCTTCTACACCTTCACCTGGCCAAGCGCGGCAAGGGCGCTGTTGATGTACCGCTTCCACACCCTGGACGGCGCGCGCGCCAAGGCGGCGGCCATGGGCTGGCGCGGGGCCCTCTACGCTTGGGAGTCGGCGGACACTGGCGCGGAGACGACCCCGGAACAGTGGGTCGGCCCCGATCGCGAGGTCCTTCATATCCTCACTGGCGAGCAGGAACAGCACATCAGCGCCGACGTCGCCTATGCGGTCTGGCAATACTGGCGGGTGACCGACGATGAGGCGTTCCTGCGCGGGGCGGGTGCGGAAATCCTGCTGGAGACCGCACGTTTCTGGGCCAGCCGAGCGACTTTGGAACCAGACTGCCTGCATCACATCCAGCGCGTGATCGGGCCTGACGAGTATCACGAAGGCGTCGATGACAACGCTTACACCAACCTCATGGCGCGCTGGAACATCCGCCGGGCCCTCGAGGTAGCGGCCCTTTACTCCGGGCGGTGGCCAGCGGAGTGGACGGCGCTCTCGAGTCAACTCGGCTTGACGCCGGCCGAGATGACCGATTGGCGCCGTGTCGCCGACTCGATGGCCACCGGCGACGATGCAGCGACAGGCCTGATAGCGCAGTTCAAAGGTTTCCTCGATCTGGAAGACATCGAGCTGGCCGCCTATGCCGGGCGGTCCGTGCCGATGGATGTGGTTTTGGGCCGCGATCGCACCGCCCGGTCCCAGGTAATCAAGCAGGCCGATGTCGTGGCCCTGCTGGCGCTACTGCCGGACGAGTTCACTCGGAAGGCCACAGGCGCCAACTTCGCCTATTACGAGGCGCGATGCGGCCACGGCAGCTCGCTCAGCCGCGCCTTGCATGGCCTGGTCGCCGCTCGTTTGGGACAAGCCGACAAAGCGTTGTCCTACCTGCGGCAGTCCTCCGCCATCGATCTTGGCGACACCCATGTGGCCATCGCCGGCGGCATCCACACCGCCGCCCAGGGCGGCGTCTGGATGATCACAGTGCTCGGGCTTGCGGGCCTGAGCCTGCGCGACGACGGCCTGTCGCTGGAGCCGCGACTGCCCGCCACCTGGCTCGGCCTGACGTTCCCTGTCCAATGGCGCGGGCGCCGGATCAAGATCAGGATCGAACCCGGGGCCTGCCGGCTGGAGGCGACCCTGGAATCGGGCGCGGCGATGGTGCTCTGGGTCTACGGTAGACCTTATGACCTCAGCCTTGGGCCACCGGTCATCGTCGAGCTCGTTCCCTTGGCCTCTGGTCCTAGGCAAGCCGCGTGATCTGCTCTCCCCACCAATACGCTGTCGTCGATATCGGCCGCCGGGCATGCGCGCCGCCCGATGGCGCCTTAGATCCCACCCAAATGCGGAGCTGCCGGAATGACCTTTCATGATCTCCTGCTGCATATCGACACCTATCCAACACCAACGCCGGACGCGGCGGTCGAAGAAGCAGTCCTCTTGGCAGCCAGCTTGGGCGGCCAACTGACGGCCTTGGCGCTGGAAATCGAAATCCCGGTGCACAGCAATCGCCTGGCCGACTACCTCATCGGGCTGAGCGACATGGCGACCGCCGAAGAGGCGCGCAGCCGCAAGGCCTGCAAGGACGCGCTGGCTCACTTCACCGCCCTAGCGATCAAGGCGGACGTGTATCAGGCGGCCGCCTCGGCCAGGGCCAATCACTACGACGCCGCCGACTATGTGGCCAAGATCGCCAGGACCTACGATCTTTGCCTGTTACCGCGGATCGACGGCTCCGACGGGCAGTTTGAAGTCGCTCAAAGCGTGGTCTTCGGATCCGGTCGACCCATCCTGACTTTCAAAATGGACACGGCGGCGCCCTTGATTCAAGGGCCGGGCGAGGTGGTGATCGCATGGGACGGCAGCCGCAACGCCGCCCGCGCCCTGGCTGACGCCTTGCCGATTCTGGTTCGCGCCAAGTCCGTTCGGATCTTGACCGTGGTGAACGAAAAGCCAGGCCTTCCCGCCACCATCGGTGCCGACGCTCAGCGCCATCTTCACGCCCACGGCGTCAACGCCGCGCTGGATGAGGTGGATGCGGACGGGGGGACAATTGCAGCCGCCTTCGACTGCTACCTAGAACGGATCCGACCAGACCTGCTGGTGATGGGCGCCTACGGTCATTCCCGAGCGCGAGAGTTCCTGCTCGGTGGCGCGACCCAGCACATTCTGACGCGCCTCCCTTGCCCCGCCCTTTTCTCGCATTGACCTGTAGGGCCGGCGAGCGCCGGCAGAACGGATCAGCCTCATGGCGCGCGACGTCGTAAGCGGACTGACCACGGCCGAGGCCGCCCGGCGCCTGTCCGAGTTTGGTCCCAACGCCCTTCCGCAAGCCTCGGGCCGAAGGCTGGCGCGGATCATCCTCGACACCCTGCGCGAGCCGATGTTCCTGCTGTTGATCGGAGCTGCCGGCCTCTATCTGGTGCTCGGAGACCTGGGCGAGGGCCTGTTCCTGATGGCCGGGGCCGTGGCCACCATCGGTCTGGTGATCTTCCAGGAAGCCCGCAGTGAGCGCGCCCTGGCGGCGCTGCGTGATCTCTCGCAACCTCACGCCCGGGTGATCCGCGACGGGGTCGAAGCGCGCCTGGCCGCGCGCGACCTTGTCCCGGGCGACATCGTGTTGGTCGGCGAAGGCGAGCGGCTGCCCGCCGATGGCGCGCTAGTGGCGGGTGATGTCCTGAGCGTCGACGAGTCCGCGTTGACCGGCGAATCCGCGCCGGTTTCAAAACGGCCGCTGACCGACGGCGAAGCGGCCGACGCCGACACCCAACCTGGCGCCGAGACGGGCCCCTATCTGTTCTCTGGCACTTTGGTCGTCCGCGGACAGGCCGTGGCGCGGATCGGCAAGACTGGTCCCCGGACGGCGCTGGGCAAGATTGGCGTGTCGCTTGCGGCAATCGTCCATGAGCCGACGCCGCTGCAGAAGACGGCCGGACGCCTGGTCACGCTGCTTGGCCTGGCGGCCATCGCCTTCTGTGGCCTCGTCACCCTTGCCTACGGTCTGCTGCGTCAGGACTGGGTCGGCGGCATGCTGGCCGGGATCACCGTCGCCATCGCCCTGATCCCCGAGGAATTCCCGATGGTCCTGGCCGTCTTCCTGGCGCTGGGCGCCGGGCGGCTGGCCAGGCAAAAGGTGCTGGTCCGTCGCAGCGCGGCGATTGAGGCGCTGGGCGGCGCCTCTTTCCTCTGCGTGGATAAGACCGGCACCCTCACCGAAAACAGGATGCGCGTCGCGCGCCTGTGGACGGAAGACGGCGACTGCCTCGTCGAGCCGGATACAGCGCCTGGCGGCTCTGCGGCGCAACTGCTGGAGATCGCCGGGCTGGCCTGCGCCGTCCTCCCGGTCGATCCGATGGACAAGGCCGTTCGGGCGCTTCTAACGCCACCCAACCAGATCCCTCCTGGTGCCGCGAGCGAGCCGGACAGGACCTGGCCGCTTCGCCCCGAAATGATGGCCATGATTCAGGTTTGGCGAGCGCCCGGAGACCAGTGGCGCGCCGCCGCCAAAGGCGCGCCCGAGGCGATCTTTAGGCTTTGCCGTTTGCCCGATGACCAGGTCGCGCGTTTTACCGGACTTGTCGAGGAGTTCGCCGTCCAAGGACTGCGCGTCCTGGGCGTGGCCTCCTGCCAGACGAAAACGGCCTTTCCCGATGACCCGGGGCAGGCGCCGTTCGTGTTCGCTGGGCTGGTCGGCTTCCTCGATCCCGTCCGAGCTGACGTGCCCGCGGCCCTGAAAGAGGCGCGGGAAGCCGGGATCTCCGTGCTGATGATCACCGGCGATCATCCCGCCACCGCCCTGGCAATCGCCAAGGCGGCGGGCCTGGACACCTCGGACGGCGTATTGCTCGGCGACGAGATCGCCGCCCTGGACGAAGCCGCTCTGGCGGAGCGCCTTGGCCGGACGCGGGTCTTCGCTCGCATCATGCCCGAGCAGAAGCTTCGCATCGTCCAGGCTCTTAAGGCAGGCGGCGAGGTCGTCGCCATGACCGGCGACGGCGTCAATGACGCTCCCGCCCTTGAAGCGGCACATATCGGCATCGCCATGGGTCAGAAGGGCACCGACGTGGCCCGCGAAGCCGCCGACCTGATCATTCTTGACGACAGTTTCGCCTCGATCGTCGGCGGCGTCCGGCTAGGCCGACGGATCTTCGTCAATCTGCGCAAGGCACTGGTCTATATCACCGCCATCCACGTTCCCATCGCCGGGGTGGCGCTGATCCCGATCGTCATGGGCCTGCCGCCCCTGCTCTATCCCATGCACGTCGTGTTTCTGGAACTGATCATCGATCCGGTCTGCGCCATGGTGTTCGAGGCCGAACCGGGCGGCGCCAGTGCGATGAAGCAGCCGCCCAGACCGCGTGATGAGCCGCTGTTTGGCCCCAGGCAACTTGGCCTGGCCCTGTTGCAAGGCGCGGGCGTCCTGGCCGGGGTGTTGGGTGTCTATCTCTGGTCGCTGGGCCATCACCCGGAAGACCAGGCTAGAGGCGCGGCCTTCCTGACACTTGTCGCCGGCAACCTGACCCTGGCCTTGGCCGACGCCTCGTCGTCAGGGGGGCGTCTGTTCGCGCCGCATCGCAAGATTTACTGGCTGATCGCCTCGGCCGCTGCGGGATTCCTGGCCCTGATCTTCGCTGTGCCGACTCTGGACGCCATCTTCAAGGTCGCGCCGCCCTCATCGGGACTGTTGGCCGGCGCCCTGCTGGTCGCGCTCGCCAGTGGCGGCTGGTTTGGCTTGGTCCGAAGCCTGGGCTCACGCCTGCCAAGCCGTTCAACCTCATGACCCCATCTCAGCCGCTCACAGAATAAGACCACCATGCCCCTTGCCCCCTCCGTCGAGCGAAATCCCGCGGAGCGCCGATGAGGCCAGTCTACAGGCGCGCATCCTTTTCGTCCTCGACAGCCGCCATCTGATGGCCCTGGCGACGAACCGGGCCGACGGTTGGCCCCAGGTCACGCTGGTGAACTATTTCGGCATGAGCACGCGCTCTATTTCGTGGTCGCCACCGACAGCCAGAAGTTCGCCAACATCACTCGAGACCCGCGGGTCTCGAGTGATGTTGGCGGTAGCGCGACGGGTCCCCACGGCCTGTCGATAACCGCGACAGTATATACCTCTGCTCAGGCGTTGGCGGCTGGAGAGCTTGACCATCGGCAGGCGGAGCTGGTTTCCCGGATCGAAACCTGTGCCTCTAGAGCCCTTTCCGACCTGATGGCTTCATCAGGGTCGGGCGAAAAGGGCTCTAAATCAAAAGTTTAGAGCATTTTTCGATCCGATAGCCGTTTCACACTTATCGGAAAATGCTCTAGCGTCAATCTGCTGGTTACCGACACGATTGATGCCGTCCGCGTCCGTAGTGGTGGGGGTCTGCCGATCAAGCTGGCGCCTATCGATGTAGGAAGCGCTGCAAAGGACGCAGCGAGGGAATTTCAGGCGGCGCATCCCGATCGGAGAATTGGTCGAAACAGCCGGCAATCTTGAGGGGAGTTGGGACCGTTCCCGAATTCAGCAGATCCTGTCAATTTTGATTGGTAGCGCGGTGCAGCACGGATTGGAGGGGTCGGAGATTACAGTCGCGGCGAGGGCCGGAGATCAGGAAATCTTCCTG
The DNA here is from genome assembly GCF_049895765.1 of Caulobacter sp. DWR1-3-2b1. NCBI lineage: Bacteria > Pseudomonadati > Pseudomonadota > Alphaproteobacteria > Caulobacterales > Caulobacteraceae > Caulobacter > Caulobacter sp. DWR1-3-2b1. The sequence continues at coordinate 1,365 of NZ_JAFCSZ010000014.1, read as the reverse complement.
TCAGTTCATAGCGAAGGCGTCATGGCCCCCGATGCTGTCGCTACTTTTTTTGATCCGCTGCTACGCGGGCTGCGCGAGAAAGTGGCGCAAAGCGACACAGCTCGACTTAACCTCGGACTTTTCATCTCCATGGGTATCGCCGCCGCCCTGCTGGAGGAGTCGCGGATCTATTTCGATACAATTGGCGATACAGAGCCGCCCGGCTAGGCGTCCGCCGCTGCTAAATTGCGTCGCCCCTAAACCTAGGGACGAGCGAGAGTTCAGATGCGCGATCCGCTGCGGCGCTAGGCCGCAGCAGCGGAGGTAGCGCGTTTAGCGGGCGGTAAAGTCCGCAGTGTGACAGTTCACGCTTGAGGACGAGGTCGGGAGGCGATGATGCAAGTGCTCTTTGTTGACGACAACGCGATGAACCGAACCGTCGTGAAGAGCATGTTGGCCGCCGCCGATGTTCCCATGGTCGAGGCCTCGAACGCCGAGATTGGCCTAGCCCTGATCGAAGCCAGCAATTTTGACGTGATCCTCATGGATTATCGCATGCCAGGGGTAGACGGGCTGGCCGCGATCAGGTCGATCCGGGCCCGATCCGACGCCAAGGCGCGCCTGCCGATCATTATGATCACCGCCGACGACGGGCCCGGCTTGCGAGCCGAGGCGCTGGCGGCCGGCGCCAGCGATCTCCTGCACAAGCCGGTTCAGATGCAGCCCCTCTTTGACGCCATCGCTCGAACCATGGCCGAGACCGAACAAGACGCCGGGATCCTCGTTTAGGGTCGCTGATCCCATCTACTCCGGACGGGTTCAAGCCGTGAATGATTGGCTCCAGGCGAGCCATTTCCTTAGCGACCTCTGTTTTCGCATTCGCGACTTGGGTCGCATTGGCCGGATTGTCGACATGCGACGTGACGCGCGCCTCACTTCCCGAGTTATTCGCAGGCGCGCTCGATGATGGTCAAGGCCCTGGACCTCGGACAGGGCGGCTGCAGGTCGCCCAAGCGCGCCAAGTAGGCCCAGGTCATCGCTCAATAAAGGGTACGCGTCCGGTGACGACCCTGGACACGGCGTCGGCGCAGCCGGCAGAGATCACTTCTTTGGTGGCGGTTGAGGCTTCAGGCCCGGATTGTTGCGGTATTCGCGGATGACGTCGACGAGGCTGTCGACCCCCGCGTCGGTGAACGCCTCGATGTGATGATCGCCGACATCGTGGATCCAGAGATGCCCCGCTTCCGGGCCCAGCTCGTCCGTGACTTCGGCGATCCAGTCGGCGTCCTCACCAAGCATATCGGCGACGTAGGCCAGCGTGTAGACGCGTCCGATCCCAGCCATGGTCAGGCAGCCTCTGCGGCCGCACGGTCACGCGGCTGCCAG